>NZ_JBSHAW010000067.1:0-36233 GCF_053611685.1 Streptomyces sp. NPDC054786
CATCCGGAACCGTTCGCGGTCCGGATGCGGCCCCTCCGGCCGTTTCGCCTCCTGCCTATTGCCGTTAACCCCTTGCCTTTCACCATTGGTCCGCACCATCATTTAGTGGCCAAATCCACCAAATCCGTCCGCTGCGTCGTCCGAATCAGCGAACGCCTTATGGGCGAGGCGTAGTTGACAATGTTGTGATCCCGTCACAAGACCCCTCCCCCTGTTGGGAACAGGCGTATGGAGTGGGTAATGTGTCAGATGGCGTCAGCAGGAGATGCCAGCCGCGCACAGGCCTCGTCGGCACCGCGCGGACGACGTACGAGTCTCATGGGGGACGTTGACTATGGCTGGTCAGCAGTACACAACCACCGAGGAGGAGATGGTCGCGTTCAGCGGCAAGATCTCCTCGGTCAACCAGGCGATCCAGGGTGAGCTCTCGCGTCTGAACACGGTCGTCGACACCATCACGTCGGGCTGGAAGGGCCAGGCGGCCTCCTCGTACAACCAGCTGCAGTCGCAGGTGAACGAGGACGGCAACCGGATCAACCAGCTTCTTGGCGAGATCAAGGAAGCGATCGACTCGACCACCAAGAACTACTCCGCCTCCGAAGAGGAGCAGGCTCAGTCGATCTCGCACATCTCCGCCTCGGCTTCCCCGTTCGGATGATGGGGCCGCGTCGCTGACCGCGACGCAACGGCCCAGCCGCCGCAGTCCGACCAGCCGATTCCGGGCTGGTCCGCTGCGGTTAGTGAATCGACCAGGCATCATCAACTCCTGAGGAGACACCATGTCAGGCCAGATCCTCGTTAATTTTGCGACGATCCAGCAGGCAAGTTCTGACGTGCGTCAGACCGCTAACAACATCCGCCAGCAGCTCGACGACCTCGAGGCGGGCGTCAAGAAGATCGCCGCGAGCTGGGAAGGTGCCGCGCAGGAGGGCTACCAGGCCCGCCAGCGTGAGTGGGACCAGCGCGCCGCTTCTCTGCACTCGACGCTCGAGGCCATCGCCAAGGCGCTGGACACGGCCGCGCAGAACTACCAGGGCACCGAGCACAAGAACGCCGGTATCTGGGCGGGCTGACCTCGCATCACGCGAGTACGGACGGCAAACGGCTGAGCAGCCCCCGACGGCTCGCACAGTGGTGATTGAGGGCGAGCGCGCTGTACGTGCGCTCGCCCTTCTGCCGTCCGTATCCTGCCCCACCGGCAACCACACCACCACACCTCCCCCTTCTCCACCACTTCCTCACCTCCCTTCATCCAAACCCCTCGCCGCCCCAGCCACCACATCCGCCACATATGGAGAGCAGACAACCCGTGGGATCTCGCGCCATTGGTCAACGAGCCGGGCACCGTCGCCGAGCGACGGGCGCACTGGTCACGGCGGCGTGCATCGTCGGCCTGTCGAGTGCCACCGCCGCGCCGGCGGTCGCGGACGAGAACACCCCGCTGCAGAGCGGTGAGTGCAAGTTCGGCACCGACGACATCAAAGAGACCCCCTGGTCGCTCCAGCGCCTGCTGACCAACCAGATGTGGGCCAGCGGCAAGGGGAAGGGCATACGGGTCGGCGTCATCGACACCGGCGTCGACAAGGGCAACAAACAGCTCCAGGACGCCATCGAGGGCTCCGGCAAGACCTACGTCAAGGGCGGCAAGGCGACCCAGGACAAGGTCGGCCACGGCACCAAGGTCGCCGGCATCATCGCGGCCCGCCCCCGCCCGACGTCCGGCTTCTACGGCCTCGCGCCGAAGGCCAAGGTCATCCCGTACCAGCAGACCAGCGATCAGCAGACCGGTACGGCCGACAGCCTCGCCAAGGCCATCAACGACGCCGTGGCAGCCAAGGTCGACATCATCAACATCTCGCAGGGCACGGCCGCCAGCGAGAGCCGGCTGGGGAACCTCAGGATCGCGGTCAAGAAGGCCGAGACCGCCGGCACCCTGATCGTCGCCTCGGCCGGCAACAGCGGCGCCAGCGGTGCGGAGAAGAACATCTACCCCGCGGCGTTCAGCAACGAGGTCGACAACGTCCTGGCCGTCGCCGCCTCCGACCGCAACAACGAACGCGCGCCCTTCTCCCAGCCCGGGTCCTTCGTCGGCATCGCGGCCCCCGGCGTCGACATGGTCTCCACGGTCCCCGCCGGCGGCAACTGCGTCGATCAGGGCACCAGCTTCGCGTCACCGTACGCCGCCGGTGCCGCGGCCCTCCTGATCGCCAAGCACAAGGGCGACAAGGAGGCGTGGGGCCCGGCGCAGATCATCTCCCACCTGGAGCAGACCGCGGACCGCGTACGCAAGGACCGCGACAACAACATCGGTTGGGGTGTCATCAACCCGGTCGCCGCCCTCAACGACGACACGCGGCCCACCGGTCCGCCCACGCCGGACAAGGCCACCAACGCGGCCGGCGCTTCCAACATCGAGCCGGCCGTCGCCACTCTCGGAGAAACCGCCGAGGACCGGCGCGGTCGCATCGCCATCTACATTGTCGGCGGCGGACTCCTGGCCGTCGCCGCGGTCGTCGGCTCCTCGGTCGCCATCCGCGACTGGCGCCGCAAGAACGGACTGAGTACTCACGGGGAGGCCCAGCATGGGTAAGGAATATGGCGTCGATCTTGACGCGCTCGATCAACTGGTGAAGGAACTCAACCAGGTCCTGAAGGACATGGGTGGTCCGAAGGACAAGGCCAAGAACCAGACTTACTTGCCTGAGGGCGCGCTGGGGAAGGGCTTTGATGAGCGGGCCAAGATGCACCAGGCTCATAACGAGATGAAGGACTTCATCCAGCAGCAGATCGTCGACAAGATCGAGGGTTTGATCGACGATTTCGGCAAAAAGTCCAAGCAGACGAAGGACGCCTACACGGACGCCGAGCACCAAAACAAGATGAAGTGATGTTGGCAGCACACCGGTTGACCTGTAGGTGAAGGAGAAGGGGGTCCACTGATGGGTGGAGACGCGAGCAGTGCTCCCACGGGTGGCAACACGTGGGAAACGTTCACAACCAAGTTCAATGAGCACGATCTCGACGGCCTGAAGGGCATGTTGGACGGCGCCAACGTCCAGCAGGTCCGGGACGTTGCACAGCACTGGCAAGACCTTCACGACCTGCTGGTCGGGCCGGGTGAAGGTGGCGGCGGCATCCAGAAGCGGTTCGAGGACGCCGTGAAGAAGGTGCTGGAGTCCTGGCACGGTGATACGGCGGAGAAGTTCGGCAAGCGAGCTAAGGACATCAGTCAGAACTTCACCCGAGGAGCTCCCTACGCCACCCACGCCGCGCAGGTCATGGGGCAGACGGCTCAGGACCTTCAGAAGGCCGTCGACAAGGTCAAGCCGATCAGCGACGACGGCTGGAACTGGGACGACGATGTCTGGGGTGAGATGCCCTGGTCGGACCAGATCGACGACGACGATCTGAATAAGGTGCTGAAGTCAGGCGCAAGCACCGAAGGAGTCCTTGAAGCCAACAAGGACAACTTGTCGGGCCACCAGACGAAGCGGCTTGAGGCTGCTGTGGCCATGGAGAACCTCGGGACGGCGTACGTAGTCCGGGCGTCGTCTCTGAAGATGCCGGGCAAGATCGACGAAAAGATCCCCGAGCACAAGGACCCCACGAACGGTCTAGGCGCCATGCCCATGCCCATGCCTGGCATGGGGGGGCCGGGAGGGGGGCTCGGAGGTGGCGGGGGCGGCATGAAGATCCCCACGCGCGGCATGAAGTCCACCCCCACCCCCAAGATGCCCGAGACGCCCAAGATGCCGAACCAGCCGGGCATTAGTGGCGGAGTGGGTTCGATGAAGCCCCACACGCCCAATGTGACGACTGGTCTGGACGGGCTCCAGGGTGGTGGCGGCGGTGCCGGGGTCAAGATGCCCGGCGCTGGCGGCGCTGGCGGCGGTGCCGGCGTTCACATGCCCAGCGGTGGTGGCGCAGGAGGTGGTGGTCTCAGCGGCGTGCCGGGTATGCCCGGCGGTGGTATGCCCGTCCGTGGCGCGGGAGCGGGCGGCATGAAGTCCGGACCCGGTGGCGCCGGTGGTGTGAAGTCCGGAACCGGTGGCGCGGCAGGAGCAGGAGCGAAGTCCGGAACCGGCCGTGCCGGTATGCCTGGTATGGGCGGCGCGCACGGTGGTGCCGGAAAGGGCGCGGGCGGAGGACGTGCGAGCGCCAGCACCGGTGGTGCACAAGCTCGCCAGAAGGGCGGAATCGTCGGATCGTCCGGTGGCAAGGCCAGCGGTGGCGCTCAGGGCGGATCCGGGCTGCACCGCAGCCGAGGAGGAACCGCTGCCGGCAGCGGTTCGAGCGGCGGACGTCGCCCGGCAGGCATGATGGGCGGCGCTCACGGCGCCCAGGGTGCCAAGGGCGAGGGCAAGGGGAACGACGGGAACCGTCCCGATTACCTCGTGGAAGATGAGGAAACCTGGACGACGGAGCGTAATGTGGCTCCCCGGGTCATCGAGTAGGAACGGCCGGACAAGCAATCGGTAGACACGCTTGGGGCCCGCAGCTCTCAGGCTGCGGGCCCCAATTCTGTGAGGAAGGTGTAATGGCATGAGCTTCACGCGGACGCTGCGTGCGGTGAGCGGCGCGGTAGTTACGGGGGCACTGCTCTTCGGCACCGCGCCGGTTGCTTCGGCAGACCAGATCAGAAACGACCAGTGGCCGTTGAAGAACTTCGATGCTGAGTCGATCTGGAAGATTTCAACGGGTAAGGGCGTCACGGTCGCTGTCATCGACGACCCGGTGGATGGCAGCCATGCCGACCTCAAAGGCAACGTGCTCCCGGGGAAGAGCTTCATCTCCGGTGGGACGGCGGATCATGCCTACGAAGACCGAGAGCATGGCACAGCCATGGCTTCGCTCATCGCTGGGCACGGACATGGGCCTGGTGGATCCGAGGGCGTAAAGGGGTTGGCTCCAGACGCCAAGATTCTCCCGGTAGCAATCGATCTGCCGGACCCTGACTCCGTCCCGAAATTTGGGGCAACTGGATATGCGCAGGCGTTGCGCTATGCAGTCGACCAGGGTGCGAAGGTAGTGAACATGTCGTTCATTACCGGCGGCGAGCAGGCCACTCCAGAGGAACAGCAGGCCATCGATTACGCCCGCAAGCATGACGTGCTCCTAGTTGCTGGTACAGGTAACAAGGGATCAGGTACTCCTGAGGATCCGGCTGCGGCACCAGGCGTTCTCGCAGTGGGAGCAGTAAATAAGAATGGCTACGTCTGGGACGACTCAAACTACGGTTCCCATGTCAAGCTGACTGCCCCGGGTGTGTACATCAGGTCTGCCAGCCCCGTGAAGGATGTCAACGGCAAGTACCGCTTGGCCAACGGCACCTCCGACGCCACCGCTTACGCCTCAGGCGCCGCTGCCCTTCTGCGTTCCAAGTTCCCGAACCTGACTGCTGGCCAGATCGCGAACCGCCTGATCAAGACGGCCGGTATCCCGGTGGACAAGCAAGACATGAAGCTTCCGGACCCGCACTACGGCTACGGCTTCATCAAGCCTTACAGCGCTCTGACCAAGAATGTCCCCGCCGGTTCCAAGGATGGTCCGTTCCCCGCGCTGAAGGGCGGCACGTCTTCCGACCCCTCCAGTGCAGCCGGCAACAACGGCGTCAACCCGAAGATCAACAGTGACAAAGGCATGAGCACCGGCGCCATCATCGGCATTGTCGGCGGCGTGCTGGTCGTTCTCGTCATCATCCTGGTCGTGGTTGTGGTGACCAAGAAGAAGAACGGGCGTAACGGCCCGCCGCCCGGCCCCGGTGGTTTTGGTGGTGCGGGTGGGCCCGGCGGCCCCGGTGGCTTCGTGCCGAACCCGCAGGGTCCGTACCAGCAGCAGCCCAGCGCGCCCGGTTCCTACCCGCCGGCGCCGCCCACTCAGCCGCCCGGCCGGTAGGGCTCTGATGTAGGGCAAGCGGGAAAGTAGCGGAAATGTGTGGGGTCCGCAGCCTTCGGGCTGCGGACCCCAATGCGTTTGAAGGGAAGGGCGTTCGGGCGGTGCCCTCCCCCTCGCGCCTCGGAGGGCAGGCCGCCGCCGTGCCCGTTGTCAGGTTGCCTGGGCTATGGCGAAGTCGACGAATGCGGCCCAGGAAGCGGGGGATATGGTCAGCGCGGACTGGGTGAGGTCCTTCGAGTCGCGGACGTGCACGGCAGCGGCGCCAGATGCGACCTCGACGCATTCGCCGCCCGAACCAGTGCTGTAGCTGCTCTTGTGCCAGGTCAACTCGGGCATGGCCTGCGCTGTCTCCTTTATGTACATGCTTCTCCCAGCAACTTCTCGACAAAAGCCAGCGATTCGCGCGGCGTGAGCGCCTGCGCTCTGAGAATCCCGTACTGTTCCTCGATCTCACGGACCGATTTCCGGTCCGCGTGCAGGCGGCTGTCCTTGTACGCCTCCACATAGGCGATCCTCCGCCCGTCACGCGTCTCGATCAAGGTGAAGGGGCCATCCAGTCCAGGGTGCTCCTCTCGCTCGGTGGGCATCACCTGGATCTCGACGTTACGGCGTTGACCACGGAGGAGGATCTGTTCCAACTGGCCCCGCATGACTGCCCATCCACCCAAGGGTCGGCGTAGCACCGGCTCTTCGATGACGAAGCTGATGGTGGGCAGCGGCCCCCGGGCGAAGATGTCCTGGCGCTCCAGTCGTGCCGCGATCCGCTGTCCGACGGTCTCCTCGTCCAGCAGCGGCCGCCACATGGTGAACACCGCGCGTGCGTACTCCTCCGTCTGCATCAGTCCCGGCACCGCCTTCGTCGCGTACACGTGAAGCCCGACGGCCTTGGCCTCCAGTCGTGCCGCATCCCGGAAGAACGCCGGATACTGGGCCCTCGCCACCTCCTCCTTCATCTCCACGAGGACGCCGTGCGCCCCCAGCACCTCGTCCGCCTTGTCGATGAACTTGGGCGGCGGGATGCGGCGCCCCTGTTCGTACGAGGCGATGGTGGCGGGGGAGTAGCCCGTTTTCGCGCCGAACTCGGGACGTTCCATCCCCGCCCATTCCCGTAAGCGCTTGAGCTGGCGCCCGAACACCAGCAAGATCCCCGATCCGGGCTCGTACTCGGCCTGCTGGCCGTCGTCGTCCGTGCCGGTCATGTTCTCCACGTCCGCCGCCTTCCGGGGTCGTGCCCCCGCTGCGTACCCGCACTTCCCCCGTGCGTACAACGCACCGTGGTCAGCGCATTACTCCTCGCCAAAGGTATGTCGGTGACGGGAGAGTTGGGTCCATGAACAGCACAGTCGGCTCTTCCGGGGTATTTTCCCGGCCCAGTGAAACCCGCGCCGAAATCGGCGAGTTCGCGATGCGGTTCACCTCCACCCCGCGTGGTGCTCGGCTTGCTCGCCGTCTGGTGTCGCACCGTCTCGACGAGTGGGAGTTCCCCTACAACAGCGAGATCAATGAGTCCGTCACCGCCATCGCCGGCGAACTCACCGCCAACGCCGTGCAGCACGGCCACGTCCCCGGGCGGGATTTCGCGCTACGTCTGACGGTTCTCGCGGTTTCCACGGGATTCACGGCGGCGGACACTCACGACACTCTCCGCTTCCGAGTCGAGGTGTCCGATACGCGTGGGGAGAGGACGCCCAGGGCGAACTGCGGCGGTGTGCTTGCGGAGGGCGGTCGCGGACTGCTGATCGTTGGGTGCCTCGGCACCGAATGGGGCGTTGTTCCGAGGCTGGGTGGGCCGGGCAAGACCGTCTGGGCGGAGTACGACGCGGCGATGCGTGAGGCAGGGCGCTGAGAGGCGCGGAAGCCCAAGAGGCCGAAGGGGGAAGGGGAAAGGGGCCAGGAAGTCGGTGCGTGCGCAGTCGGTGTGTGTGCGGGAGTCGGTGGGCCAAGTCAGCGTGAATTGGCGGGAGTTGGCCGACGGCACGCGGGGGGCAAAGCGACAGGGCCGCTGCACCCCCACCCGGTGGTGAGGTCGCAGCGGCCCTGTGGGAGCTGGCTTAGCCGAAGACGTCCTGGACGCTGCCCTTTACGTGTTCCTTGGCGGCGTCCGTGGCGCCTTGGTGGCGGGTGGCGGCGCCGCCGGTGCGCGCGTCGGCGTGCCGTTGGGCGGCGTTCAGGCCGCGATCGGTGAGGTCGTCCCTGGCGTGGTCGACGTAGGTCTTGGGGTCGGTGAGGTCGCTGGCGCCTTCCTTGATGCCGTCGACGTATTCACCGGCCTTCTTCTTGCCGATGTCGGCGGTTTCACCCCAGTTGATGCCGTCGCGTTCGCCGAAGTGGGATTCGATGCCCTGCTCCGCGACGTTCTGCGCCATTTCGGTGCCGGCTTCCTTGGCCTTCTCCTTGGCCGCGTCGACAACCTTTTCCTTGACGGTGTCCTTGATCGTGTCCTTGACCGTCTTCTTGGCGTAGTCCCTCGCCAGCTTGCGGGCTTCCTTGGACACGGCCTTCTTCGCCATCTTCTTGATGGCGTCCATGGTGGCGTGCTCCATGGCCTTGGTGGCCGCCTGCATGACCTCGCGCTTGATCTTGTCGAGGATCTGACGGACGATCAGGCGGGTCGCCTGCGTAGCGCCGGCGGCGCCGAGTTCGGAAAGGCCCAGAGTGAAGGGCGCGGCGGCCTGCGCGGCGATGATCTCGGCGGCCAGCATGACGAGTTGGACGATGACCGCGATCTTGCCGGCGAGAACGGCGATGGCGGCCGCGTCGAAGGCGAGGGCGATCACCTCGGCCGCGGCGGCCGCGTCCCGAAGGTAGTTGTCGCCGCTGTCCCCGCCGCCGGAGAAGGAACCCCACTCGTTGGTGAAGCCCTCGACCGCTTCGCCGGTGTTGGCGGAGGTGACTTCATTGGCTGCCGAAGAGCCCGAGGAGGAGGCTTGGTTGACCGACTCGGCGAAGTTGCGCCAAGTCTGGGCGCATTCCAGGAGCTTGTCCTCGTCGGCGTCCGGCCAGTTGTAGCCGAGGAGGTCCAGGACCCAGGCTACCTCGCTTGGCAGCGTCAATGACACAGTGATCGTCCCCCGTGCAGTGCAGTTGTAGCCGATTGCTGAGTGCAATGGTGAGAGTGGGAATTGGAGTGAAGAGGGTGGAGCGATGCTCAGGTCCTCGCTCCGGGACCATGGGCGGTGGATCGGGTCAGATGACCGGGCGGCCGACCGCACTGATGGTGTGGATGCCCTGCTCGTCGGACTCGGTGTACGAGGTGGCCATGTGCTGGAGCTTGTCGCCGATGCCTTCGAGACGTTCGCCCAGGGAGTCCATGGACTTGAACATTCCGTCCTTGATGGGCGTGTAGATCGTTTCGAAGATGTCGCCGAAGTCGCAGTTCTCCCAGGGGCTGCCGAGACCTTCGAGGTCGTCCTGCAGCTTCTTGGATGCCTTGGAGAAATCCATGCCGATGTGCACGAACGCGGTGCCTTGCGTGCGCAGGGCATCCGGATCTACGTCAAATGCGTTGCCTGCCACGATTGCCCCCGTTTTCCAGTGTGTCAACGCTGATTCCTGGCGCGATTCTAACCATCCCAGATTAGGCGATCTGAACACAGGCATGTCAAGTGGAGATGTGGCGGCTCGGTGTGATTCGCGGCTATTCAAGGCGGTGGAATTTGTGGTGAGTTGGGCCGACTCGGTGTGAGTGAATATTTGGTGAATCTCGGAGCCGGGTCGGACCTCGTGTGCGCGCTAAAGGGATGTTCAAGTATTGGTGCGTGAACGGTCAATTATGCGGGGGACAGGTCCGTTGCGCGAGCGGCTGGAGTCAGGGCCCGGCGGCCACTGCGCACGGGCGATCATCCTTCCCGTAGCATTTCCGCTCATGGATGACGCACCCGAGACCGGTATAGACGACGCGCCAGAGACCGGTGGGGAGGATGCTCCCGAGTCCGAAGAGTCCCTCCTCGGCAGCCGGGTGGGACTGTCGCCTCGTCAGGCGCGACGCATACGCATCGTCCTGGCCTCGGTTCTGATGGCCGCGATGGCCGTGGTGCTTGTGGTGCGCCTGGCGTCCCGTACGTCGGTGCTGGTGGTCGGGGTCTACGGCGCCGCGCTCGTGCTCTGCGGCATTGTGATCGAACTCAGCCGGAACGGGCGTACCCGGTTGGGCACCTGGCTGCTGGGCGTCGGCTTGGCGGCGGCACTCGCGGCGGACTGGCTGCTGTTGCCCTGAGGGCTGCCAGGCCGCCGCCCGCTTGTGGGCATCCCGCGTGAGCCGACGGGCGCACGTACACCCCGTCCGTGGACGTGACGGTCGGCCCTGTCGGCGGTAGGTGCGGCGGCGCCACCCCCTGCGCCATCCAGCTTTTACGGGCCTACCTGAAGGTCCCGCATCCGAATGACAGGATGCGGGACCTTCAGGTAGAGCAAAGCCCCTCGTCGAGAAGGCCGTTGAACCGTTCAGTCAGGCGGAACCCGCCGACGTGGATCAGCGCCTAGGGGCGCGGCGGCCGTCGAGGTCTCCGCGCGGAGCATCTTCGTCAGAATCCCGCTCCCGGACCACCTGGCGCTCCCGCGGAGACATCGACCGCCACTGATCCCTGAGCGGCGAAAGCCCTGCACCCAGCGCGCGCTGTCCCGCCGGGTCGTCCAAGACATCCTTGAGCTGAAGCCGACCGCTGAGCATCTTCTGCGCCAACTCCTTCAGCGCCGAAGGGGCGTTGGGGTTGTCGCGCACCGCGCGCAGGGACTTGGTGAGGTGCTCGTTCTGTTCCTCGGTGAGGTCCTTCTCCTCGATGGGGTAGTCACTCTCACCGAGAGCGCCGGAATTGCTGTTGCTGTTACGCATCGTGGGGTTCCTGTCAGCCGAAGGTGTTACGGGCCCGGTTGGCCTCGTCCCGGCCGCTGGGGGTGGTGGGGGGCGCGGGGGGCGTGGGCGGGGTCGGAGCGGGGTCAGGCGTGGGCCGGGTGGGAGCCGGGCCCCCTCCGCCTGAAGGGCTCGGCGCCGTCGGTTCCTCCTCGTCCGGCTCCGGCCGCTTCTTTGTGCCGAATTCGTAGGTGTCCCTGACGCCCTTAACGGCTTCCTCGTGCCCTTCCCATACCTTTTTGGCACCGCCGGAAAAATCGCCTCCCGCCATCATCCCGAGCCCTTGGCTCTCGTGATAGGCGCCCTCGGCGACCTTAAATGCACCACCTGTCTTGAAGTCGTACCCGCCGTTCTCACCCGGCTTGATTTGGCCCGCGATCGGCTTCAGTGTCGGGTTGACCGCCGCTACCCCCAGGCCCGTAAAGTCGATGCCGTCCTGTTGGCCTGTGACGTTTTTGATTAGCTGCTTTTCGGCCTCTTTTCTGACCGACTTTGCCGTTGCTTTCAAGAGTTCGTCGAAGATCTCTCCGGCTCTCTTGACCACCTTCTGCTCCAAGGCCTCTACGACCTTGGCGGATATCTTCTCCGCCCCTTCCGTCAGGATCCGCCGGACGATCGTCCTGGCCAGCACGACCCGGGCGGCAAAGGTGGCCTCGGAGGTGCCGAGGCTGACCACAGCCGTCGCTTGGGCGATTGCGAACTCGATGGCAAGCTCGATGAGTTGAGCGATGATGGCGATCTTTATCACCAGGATGGCCATTGCGCAGAAATCGAGCAGGAATGCCAGTACCTCGGCCGCACCTGACAGTGCGTCCAAGTAGCCGACAGCGAGGAGTCCGTCATCGGCGAATTTGCCCCAGGCTTCCCCGAAGGCGTCGATGGCTTCACCGGAGTTGGAACTGCGCACGTTGTTCGCGGTGGACGTTCCGTCGCTCTTGCACTGGTCGCAGGCTTGACCGAAGGTGCGCCAGGCCTCCGCCGCCTCCGACATCTTGTCCTCGTCGAGATTGGGCCAGTCGAAGCCCAGCAGATCCAAGAGCCAATCGAGCTCGACGGGCAACACGATCGACATGGCGAACTCCCCCTAGAAGCATAGGTGTTGTTGATTTCGCTGAAATTCAGCCGAAACGAGCCGGAAAGAGGATGGGAAGGGGGTTAGGAGTGCCCCTCGGGCGCAACCCGCTTGAGGGTGGCGATCTGCTCCTGTTCAGCAGCCTGGTAGTCATTGGCGATCTTGTTGAGATTGACCCCGAGCTCGCCGAGCTTCTTCTGGAGAACGGGCAGAACCAACCGAATGTCCCTACTTACCTCGGTGTAGGCCGTGAGGATCGGTTTGATGAGTTTTTCCGTGTCGCTCCCCCAGCCTGCTTCACACTCGCTGACCTTGCTGTCGAACTTTTCGCCGGCAGAGCCGAAGTCGGAGGAGATGCGGGCGAACCTTTTGCCTTGCTCCTTGAGGGTGTCCGCATCGATGCTGTACCCGGAACCTGCCATGGAGTCCCCCTGTTGCTGGCTGCGCGTCACGTAGGTTCGATAAGCCTACCGGTGTACGGTGGTCGCCGCCGTGCTGGGGAACAGACGACACACCGTCTCCACAGCCCACCCCTCCCGCCTGGCGCGCGGCTTCGGTACCGCACATCGGCCGCATGCTCGGAACGCTGCCGTGAAAGGTCCCCACTGTGTCGTACCCGCCTCAGTCTCCTCAGGCGCCTCCCTCTCGCCAGCTGAAGTCGACGCCCAGAACTCCGCTCCGTGAGCGCAGCGGGCTGGGCCTCCTCTTCATCATCGGCTTCTTGGGGGCCACTCCCTGGTTCGCTTTCCAGGCGGTGAACGCCGGTGGCTTCATCGGTGAGCATGGCGTGTTCACAGTACGGAGCTGTAAGCAGGTCTTCACCGACACCACCCAATACGGCTCCCACGGCGACGCAACCGATAAGAGGAAGAAGGCGGGTTGTGACGGCACGTTCCGTTCCGACGACGGCAAGACCGTGGACAACGGCGCACACGTCTCCTTCGCTACCGATGACGTCGGCAACGGCGACACATTCGTCTCCCACCTCCTCGGAGACGACGCTCGGGGTACCAAGGCCTCCGTGCAGCACCGTGGCTCCGGCTCCGTCTTCGGCAGTGGATACACACCGGCCAACCTCCATAAGGTCAGCTACTCGACCTGGCTGGCCTTCTTCGGGTTTGCCTTGCTCGGTCTCGGCATCTTCTGTTGGGGCGCGAACTGGCCTCGGAGCAACGGTCCCTCGCTCGGTGACGCCTGGCGGCATTCGCTGGGCTCGGGAACCCGCGCCCTCATCATCGGCTTGCTGGCAGTGAGCATCGTGGGTGGCGTTTCCGCCCAGTTGCTCATCCTCTTCTCCTGAGCTGTGTACGGGGCTGACACATACACTTCGCGCCGCCCCCTTGACCTCCCGTCCCAGGAACAACAGGAGCCACCATCGCGAATTGGTGGGAATGGGCCGTCGTAGTGCTCGCTCTGTCGGCCCTGGCGGTTCTTTCCTCGCTCGCCGTGGCGGTTCTCGTCAGGTAGGAGCGCCAGTTGTTCAGGGACTTCTACGAGCTCTTCCGCAGGTTCCGCGAGCTGTACCGCTGACGTACGACATCGACAGAAGGGGAGAAGGTATGAGCCAGGTGCTTGCGTTCCTGGGGTTGTTCTTTTTGGGGCTGGGAGTGGCGTGCGTCTTCCAGGTGCTGGGCGCGAGGAAGCGCATCCACGCCATGGTGACCACCGAACCGGTGTCGTCTCGCGAACTGCGCGATCTGCATCGGGCGGGGCTGGGTGCGGTCGGAGCCGGTGCGTTCCGGCGTCATGTCGAGGTGGCAGGAACTGCCCGTCCCCACCCCAGCGGTCCATTGACATCCCAGCTGGGACAGACGGAGTGCGTGTGGTTCCGTACCAGGATCACGCGCAAGTACGAGATCCGGAGAAAGGCTTCGAGTTCTGACGAATACAGCGGCGACCACGTCACTCGCAAGAGCGAGGTGGTCTCCGATGTCATCAGTGCCTCCCCCTTCCTCTTGCAGGACGCATCCGGCTCCCTCGTCGTACTCCCCGCGCAGCGCATCGTCGACCACGCGCCCAAGACCGTTGACCACTTCGAGGCCTACCAGGTCAATCAGTCCGGCCAGCCTGGTCGCAACAACCGGCATGGTGCCCGAGATGTACTCAATTTCCTTGACCCCTCGACCGAACACACCCTCGGCCACCAGCAGGAGGAGTGGGTCGTCCGGGCAGACGCGCAGTTCTACGTACGCGGCGAGGCCCGTGACGACGAGCGTGGCGAACTGGCCATTGGGGCCCCTGCGGACGGCAGTCCGTTCCTCATGGCCGCCAAGTCCCAGCAGGACCTCATGGTCGTCGAGCGGAACAAGAAGGGCGTCTTCGAAGTCATGGCTGTGGGTGCCTGTGTGCTCGGCCTGCTGGCGCTCGGCGGCTGCTGGCTGCTCAACGGCTGACAGATGACCGCCGGCGATGGAGGCTGATGACCGACCGCTGCCCCCTACGCCCGCGGTCGACGGCCAACGGGCAGCGGTGGAGACCCGCAATCAGGACCAGCCCCAGTCCACAACCGGCTGCAAAAGCGGGTCGCCGACGGCGCGTGGGAGCGGGTCTCCACCGCCCTGCTCGCTCAGGGGTCAGGGGTGCGTTCCACGCCCTCGCGGACACGCCCACCCCCACCCCACTCCCTCAGAACAACCCGTGCCACATCTGCTCGATCACCAGCGACCACCAGTTGCCGGCGTCATCCAGTGCCCACGCGTCGATCGCCGCGATCTGCTCCTGGAAGCCGGCCACGGCGGTGCCCGCCTCGACCGGGTCCATGCCCGCCATCTCCTGGCGCGTGGTGACCAGCAGGGCGAGCGAGCGCAGGTACGCGGACAGGGTGCGGTTGACGAAGCGGCCGCCGCCTGAGGAGGGCTGGACGGCCCAAATGGTGCCGACCAGGCCCTGGTTGTCCTCAGGGGCGGTGCACTGGACGGCGAGGGTGTAGAGGCCGTCCGTGCCGAGGCGGACGTAGCCGGCGAGGGTCTCCAGGGTCCGGTCCTGGGCCTGGGTGCCGATCTCGCGCAGATGGGTCGCCACGTCCGTGAACATCCCGCCGGGGGGCGGGGTGTCGGGGCGGTCCGCGGTGAAGAAGTACGGCACCGCGAGCGGGAGTCCGGCCCGGACCAGGGTGTTCTTGGTGGCCTCGGGGAGTTGGTTCGCGGCGAGGTCGTCGGCGTCCGGGCGGCGTACGCCCTCGGGCCCGAAGACCTCCACCAGGTGCTTGCCGAGCGCCACATCGCGCAGCTGCGGCGCGGCCTCGACCCGCTCCGGCAGCGGCAGCCGGTACGGCCGCGGCGGCGCCTGCTGGCCCGCCATCTGATGCATCATCTCGACGTGCCGCAGCAGCCCGGCGATGCCCTCGGCGCGCTCCTCGGGGCGCATGCCGTAGCCCTCGGTGCAGGAGAAGCTGGCGTTCGGGAACGTGCGGAGGACGAAGTCGCCCGGGTAGCCGCCGGGCAGCAGCGCCGGCCGCAGATCGGTGTGGACCGCGCGGACGTCCGCGGCGTTCACGCCGAGGCGCCGCAACTCGTCGTAGAGCTGGAACTCGACGGGCGGCTGCCCCGGTGCCGAGACCTTGACGAGGCTGGTCTCCTCGCCGGTCGTCGGGTCGTCGTAGGTCGCGACGGCAGTGTTTCCAGGGCCGGTGACCGGCTGCCGGGCGGGCTTTTCGTCTTCCGCGCTGCCGTTCTTCTGCCGGTACATCCGCACGACCTCGTCGACCGGTACGGACGGCCAGACCGTCAGCTCACCTGACTCCCGGTCGACGACACCGCACGCGGTGCCGATCTCGGCGGGCGGGCGCCGCTGACCGGTCTCCGGGTCGACCTCCGCGGGGGGCGGTACGGCCCACACCACCCAGCCGAGGTCGAACTCCTGCATGGCCACCTCGCGCGGCGGGCCCTGATGCCCTTCCGGGTTGAGCCAGCGGGCGGCGGTGGCGTGTGCCTGCGCCTGGGTGATCACGAGTGGTCTCCTTCGAGGCCGTGGGAAGCGTCGGCGTCAGTGGTGCGGGTGCGCTGGGCCGGCACGGTGGGGGTGGCGGGAGCGGCCGCGAGGATCTGTCGGGCGGTCACCCCGCGCTCGGTGGCGACGACGAGCACACCGTCCGGCGAGAGATCGGCGCCGGTGATCGGGGCGTCGGACACCAGCGCGGCCACCACCTCCTGGGTTGCGCGGGCCCAGACCCGCAGATAGTCGGCGCCGCGGCTGAAGCCGAAGGGCGCCGTGGCCCGCGTCTCGTCCGAGGGTTGGACCACCCGCGACGGGTCGGCGTCGAGGTACTCGGGGGCCAGCAGATCGTGCAGGAGGAGCGCCGGGCCGGCACCCCCGGGCGCCTCGCCCTCCGGGGCGCCGCCGGGCAGCGCACGGGAGCCGGGGGTGCCCTCGGGGACGAGGAAGGCGGCGATGGGGCGGGGTGCGCTGCCGGCGTCCGCCGAGGCTTCTGCGCCCTCGGCCGGCGCGCCGGCTTCGCCGTCCGGGGACAGTGTGCCGGTCGTCACCGCGCGGACGCCGGCCAGCGGCACGCTCCACAGCGTCCGCCACGGCAGGGTGAAGCCGAGCGTGTGCAGCGCCTGCGCCCACGGCGCCAGCCCGTCCTCGACGAACGCGGTCTCCAGGAACGCCGCCCGCATATCGGCCGGCGCCAGGGAGCGGGTGAGCAGCGGAGCGGTACGCAAGTACGTACGGGCCGGCGCGCCCAACTGCTCCAGCGGTACTGCCTCGATGGCGGTGCGCAGCGTCACCGGGTCGGCGTGCGCGAAAAGGCCCGGGTCGGTGAGGAGTTGGGGGAGCAGACCGGCGTCGAGGGTGTGCGCCGGGAGGTGGTCGCGGATGTACGGATCGGCGCGGGACCAGTCCTGCTGGGGCACCGCCTCCAGCAGCGCCATGGCGATCTTGGTCTGGGCGTCGCGGACGTCCGGCAGACCGGAGCGGATCTCCTCGGCGATGCCGGGGTGGATCAGGCGCAGCAGCGTGCGGCCGTCCTGGCCCTCACCCTCGCCCTCATCCTCGACCTTGTCCTCGCCCTCGTCCTGGGGCGTGACCGGCTGGATGAAGGGGGCCGCCAGCAGCATGCCTTCGGCGAGGTCCTGGGACATGTCCCGGCCGGCGACGGCGTTCGCCAGCGGCCCCAACAGCTGAACGGGCAGCCCCTCGCCCTCGGCGAAGGCGAGCGGCGCCAGTATCAGCCGCAGGGTCTGCGGATCGGCGCCCAGCCGGCGGGCGTGCAGATCGAGCGCCTCACCGACGCTGCTCGGCAGCAGGGCGGGGTCCGCCGGATCGAAGCCCTCGGGCTGCATGAGCAGCGACTGCACGGCGAGTTGGACGGTCAGCCGGTTGCCGGTGGCCCGCTCGGCCATCGCCCCGGCGAGCGCCCGGCGGGCGGACGGGTCGGTGGTGTACGGGAGTTCCGGCGCACCGACGGCGAGGTTGAGCGCGGTCTCGGCTTGCAGTACCAGGCCCTCGGGGTCGGCCCACTCGGGTGCGTCGAGATCGATGATCTGTGCCTGGCCGGCCGGCAGCGCCCCGGCCAGCTCCGCGGCCAGTTCCCGCGGCACATCGGCGATCAGCTGCACCGTGGGGGTGGCGGCGAGCGGCTCGAGCACGTCCCGCACGAGGCGGGCCGGTTCCTGCGCGGCACGTACCGGGCCGGCCTGATCGACGTCCGGCACCACGATGGACACCGGCTCTTCACGAGCGGCGAGTTCGGTGAAGATGTCTTCACTGCGCTCCGCGCTCAGGCCGAAGTGATCGGCGAGAAGCCACAGCAGCTGTGCCGAGGTGAGCCCCGTGGGGTTCGGTACCGCGGGCACCGGGAGGTCCGGGGGCACGGTGGCCGGGTCCAGGTCGTCCAGCGGCAGCTGCTTGCGGTAGTCCGGATCGCACATCATCAGGAAGCCGGTGATCAGGCGTGAGCGTCCGCTGCCCGGGTTTCCGGTGACCACGATGACGCGCGGTGCGCCGGGCCATCGCATACGCCAGGCCGCGAGTGCGCGAAGCGCGGCGGTGCGGCCGCCGACGTACGGATGCGGTGCGTAGCCGGCCGATGCGGCGTTTCCTTCGTCTGAGGTGCTCATGGCTTCCTCGTCCCCCATCAATCCCGCCCTCCACCTTCGTGGATTCCTGCGTGTACCAGCTCGATTCTATGATCCGGGCCGGGCACGCGGGACCGCGCGGCGGCTGTGCCGGAACTGGAACACGCAGGCCGGGGCGTGTGTGTGGGGGGTCGCACCGGTGGTTTGCGAGGCGGGAGTGGTGTTCGTTGTGGTTGTGGCCCGTTGCAGCCCGTTGTGGAGAAAACGGGATCGCTGTGTGCTGGAAAGGAAGCAGATCTCCCCGAATTCTCCGTGGGGGGCGATCTGCTTTCTTCCGTATCGGCGCTATGAACTCTTTGAACTGATTTCCTTCGGCGACCGGGAGTGGTTGCGCGGCCAAAAGCCGCGCAAGGGCCGGCAGACAGCCGGAGGTCAGCCCCGGTGGCTGCGCCCGCCGCGCCGCGAGGAGCCGGTGACGATGTTGCTCGACGGACCGTCGCGCTCGGCGCGCTCCTCGTCCTCCTTCGCCTCCTGCTCGCGCTGCCAGGTGGCGAACTTCTCGCGCGACTCCTCGCGCTCGGCCATCGTCTGGTCCTCCGCGGCCCGGCGGATCTCGCCGAGCCGGTCGCCGATGGCGTCCATGTAGCCCGGCGTCTGGATGGCGTCCTTCATGCCGATGCGGCCGGAGAGCACCTCCTTGGCCATCTCCTGGAGCTTGCCGCCGACGTTGGGGTTGTCCGCCAGGACCTTCAGTGCCTTACGCAGCCGGTGCGCCTGCTCCGGATCCTGGGCGACGTCCATCAGGTCCTCGTCCTGGATCTGCCGCTCGTTGCTCATCCTTGCCCCCTTGAACGTAATGGCACAGCAACCGCATGTGCTGCACCGGCGTCCTGAGTCTAATGACGGGTGTGAACGGGGCGTCAAGGCGGGGGTTGTCGGTATTGCCGTGAATTGCTCCGTATGCATTCCGCGGTCCGCCCGCCGGTGGCTCGGCAGTGGGCTTCCGGCCTATTGCGGGTGTGCTAGACCTGGGGCGATGTTGGCAGGTAGCTGCCATTCAATTCGGGGAGAAATGATGTCCGACGAAGTCCGGCTCAGTACGGAGGAGTTGCACAAGCTCGGTGCGACCTTCGAGATACGCGCGGAAGAACTGAGCCGGCAGCTGGCCGCATTCAGACGGCGGGCGGATGCCGAAGCCCTGCGGGACGGATTCGGCAGCGACGAGGCGGCCCGGCCCTTCCGTGAGCTGTACGAACAGGCCGAGCACGCCCTCGTCCAACTGCAGGAGCGGCTCGCCGAGGTCGGCAGCGGTATCAAGGAGACCGTCGCCAATACGCAGGCGGCCGAGGGCGAGCTTGTCGAGATGATGCGGAGCGTCAAGTGAGCGAGCGACGCAACCCCGAGGCGCTGCACGGAGCGGCGTCCGGCTGGCGGGAGATGGGCAAGCACCTCGACGGCATGGTCCGTGACCTGGACCGGCCTGTCGGCACCGCCGCGGCGGCCAATTGGCACGGTCCGGCCGGCGAGGCGTTCGCCGCGGAGTGGCACCGCCTCAAGCGGTCCGTGGACGACTCGCTGCCGGCCTTCGAACTGGCGGCGGCGGACCTGGACAACGCGGCCGCCGCGCACCAGGACGACAAGGACAGCCAGGACCACGGCGCTCCACCGGTGAACAACTCCGCCGGCAACGGGCAGTCGTCGTCCGGCCCCGAGGCCGCATACGGCTTCATGGCGCTCGGCCAGCTCGCCAACGGCCTGGGCGGCGCGTTCGGCAGGCGCGGCGGCAAGGGTGGCGGCCAGAGCCAGGGGCCGGTCGTACGGCACCAGTGGGACACCTCCACGGCCGCGCACGGGCCCGACCCGTTCGGACCGGCCAAGGACGGCGAGGCCAAGACGCGCGGCGGCGAGGGCGTCGCCAAGGGCATACGGACCCAGCCGGCCGATCCGGAGCCGGCGGCGGGCGATGTGCGGGACCCGAAGGCCAAGCCGGAGAAGGAGAAGAAGGGCACGGGGGCCACCACCCCCGACACCGACCAGCACGGCGCCTTCGGCTGACCGGAGCCCTCGCGCGCGGACGTACCGGGCGCACAGGAAACCGCGGTGGGGCGCCCCTCCTGAGAAGGGCGCCCCACCGCCGTTGTGCGGAAATCCGGTTGTTCCTAGCTGTGCGCCGGCAGCCAGCCCGTCTGGACCAGCTGCGCACCACGCTTGCGCGTGATGAACGTGGCGCGGCCAGGCGTCAGTTGCTGGCCCTTGATGTTGCCCATCAGTGGCCCCTCGGCCGGGTCGGCGGACAGGATCAGACCCTGCGCGCCCAGCTCCTTCGTACGCTGCATCACCGGCTCGAACGACGACCGGCCGGCACCCGAGGAGCTGCGCGCGATGATCAGGCGCAGGCCCAGGTCACGGGCGAACGGCAGGTACTCCAGCAGCGGCTGGAGCGGGTTGCCGCTGCTGGTGGCCACCAGGTCGTAGTCGTCCACGACCACGAACGCGTCCGGCAGGTCGTACCAGCTGCGGTTGCGCAGCTGCTCCGGCGTGACGTCCGGCCCCGGCATCCGTCGGCCCAGCGAACCCGCCAGACCGCTGATGACCTCCTGCAACTGCGGGCCCGCGGCGCAGTATTTGTACAGATGGCTCTCGGGGACCTCGCCGAGCAGCGCGCGCCGGTAGTCGGAGACCACCAGCAGCGCCTTGTCGGACGCGTACCGCTCGGCGATCCGCTTGGTCAGCAGGCGCAGCAGCGACGACTTGCCCGACTCGCTCTCGCCGTAGATGACCAGCAGCGGGTCGGTCTCGAAGTCGATGAACGCCGGCGACAGCGTGGTCTCGTCGACACCGATCGCGATGCCGTGCTCCGGGTAGTCGCTGCCCTTGGGCAGCTCGTTGATGTGGAGCATGGTCGGCAGCATCCGCACCTTGGGGGCGGGCTCGCCCTGCCAGTGCTCGTTGACCGTCGACACCAGGTTGGCGATGCCGTCGGAGACCGTCTCCGGGTCGCTCATGCCGTCCAGACGCGGCAGCGCCGCCAGGAAGTCGAGCTTCTCGGGGGACAGACCGCGACCGGGCTTGCCCATCGGGACGTTCTCCGCGCGCTTGCGGTCGAACTCCGACTCCATCGGGTCACCCAGGCGCAGCTCGACGCGGTTGAGGAGCTGGTCGCGCAGCGCGGGCCGGACCTCGGTGTAGCGCGAGGCGGCGAGGACCAGGTGGACACCGAAACCGAGACCCCGGGCGGCGATGTCCAGGATCACCGGGTCCATCTGCTCGTAGTCGGTCTTGAACGTGCCCCAGCCGTCGATGACCAGGAAGACGTCGCCCCACTTCTGGTCGGGGAAGGCGCCCGCGGCCCGCCGCTGGCGGTAGGTCGCGATCGAGTCGATGCTGTTGGCCCGGAAGAACTCCTCACGCTCGTTGAGGATGCCGACGACCTCGGAGACCGTACGGCGTACCTTCTCGGCGTCCAGACGCGAGGCGACGCCACCGACGTGCGGCAGGCCCTCCATCGTCAGCATGCCGCCGCCGCCGAAGTCGAGGCAGTAGAACTGCACTTCCGACGGGGTGTGGGTAAGCGCGAACGACGCGAGGGCGGAACGGATCAGGGTGGACTTGCCGGACTGCGGACCACCCACGACCAGACCGTGACCGGCACCGGCGGAGAAGTCCAGGTACATCACGTCACGACGCTGCTCGAAGGGCTTGTCAACCAGCGCGACCGGCACCACGAGCTTGCCGAGCGCGGTGTACTCCGCGGCGTGCACGCCCCGCTCGGGCGTGACCGCCAGCGTCGGCAGCAGCTGGTTGACGGTCGGCGCCTCCTCCAGCGGGGGCAGCCACACCTGGTGTGCCGGCGGGCCCTGGCCCTGCATCCGCTGGACCATGACGTCCAGCACGGTGTCGGCGAGCGCGTCGTCGACCTCGGGCTCGGCCGCCTCGACGGCGACCGGCTCCTCGATGATCTGCTCGATGACCGGAGCAGCGGTGAACGGCACCGGCATCCGCATCGACCGGCCGCCGCTGCCGCCCCGACCGCCGCCACCCGGACCGCGGTAGGTACCGGAGACATACGCGGCCTTGAACTGGACCATCGTCTCGGTGTCGTACTTGAGGATGCCGGAACCCGGAACGTTCGGCAGGTGGTACGCGTCCGGCACACCGATCGCGGTGCGCGACTCGGCCGCCGAGAACGTACGCAGACCCAGCCGATAGGACAGGAAGGTGTCCAGGCCGCGCAGCTTGCCCTCTTCCAGACGCTGCGAGGCGAGCAGCATGTGCACACCCATCGATCGGCCGATACGACCGATCTGGATGAACATCTCGATGAAGTCGGGCTTGGCGGCGAGCAGTTCGGAGAACTCGTCGATGATCATCACCAGCGAGGGCAGCGGGTCCAGCGGGGCACCCGCGGCACGCGCCTTCTCGTAGTCGGTGATGTTGGCGTAGTTGCCCGCGGAGCGCAGCAGCTCCTGGCGGCGCTGGAGCTCACCGGTGATCGAGTCGCGCATGCGGTCGATCAGGGTGACGTCCTCACCGAGGTTGGTGATGACCGCCGCGACGTGCGGCATCTCCGACATACCGGTGAAGGTGGCGCCACCCTTGAAGTCCGCAAGGATGAAGTTCAGCGTCTCGGAGGAGTGCGTGACCGCGAGGGCGAGCACCAGGGTGCGCAGCACCTCGGACTTACCGGAACCGGTCGCACCGACACACAGGCCGTGCGGGCCCATGCCCTGCTGCGAGGCTTCCTTGATGTCCAGCATGACCGGCTGGCCGTCACGGTCGACACCGAGCGGGACGCGCAGTCGCTCGGCCAGCGTCCGGGGCCGCCACGTACGCGACACGTCCAGGGCACCGGCGTCGCCGATGTTGAGCAGGTCGGTGAAGTCCATGGAGGACAGCAGCGGATCCTCGCCGTCGGCACCCGAGCCCGCCCGCAGCGGGGCCAGCTGGCGCGCCAGCGCCTCCGACTCGGCGATCGAGAGGGTGTCGCAGACACCGTGGTAGACCGCGCCGCTGGCCGACTCCAGCACCAGCTTGCCCGGCCGCACCTGTACGGCCAGACCGCCGCGGATCTCGTCCAGGTCGCCCGGGACGACCTCCAGGATGGTGACGCCCTGAAGGCCCTCGGCTCCGGCGATCACCGAGTCCATCGGCACCTCGCCGCCGTCCAGCACGACCAGCACGTGCGGGGCATCGGTCACCGGAGTGCCCTGCGGGTTGAACCGCCCGCGGCCGTCCAGGTCCTCCGCCAGCAGCTCCTCGACCTCGCCGAGGTCACCGACGACCAGCCGGCGGGTGCCCGCGCCGTCCGTGGTCGCGTCCTGCACCTGCGGCAGCCACTTCGTCCACTCCCACTCCGCCTGCGCACCGGGCGCGGCGACGACCGCCACCACCAGGTCCTCGGGCGAGTGCAGGGTGCACAGCTGGGCGATGATGGCGCGGGAGGCGCCGTAGACCGTGTCCGGATCGCCGGAGACGGTCAGGTGGTAGAAGGCGCGCAGCGAGACCGCCAGCGGCAGGTTGTCCAACTGCCCGTGCTTGTCGAGGAATTCCTTCATCGCATGCGCGGTGAGCGGCTCCAGCTCGTCGACCGGGGCGGTCTCCGGAGCCCTCAGTGGGGTGGACAGCTGCTGCGGCCCCAGTCCGAGGCGTACCTGCCCGAAGTCGGGGTCGGTCGCCCGTCGTTCCCACACCCGCTTGCCCTCGGCCACGATGGACCACAACTGGCTCGGGTCGGGGTGCGTGAAGAGCTGCGCATCCCGCTGCTTACGCGCGGTACGTCGTACCTCTTTACGCTTCTGCGTAAGGTACTTGAGGTAATCCTGACGCTCCTGGAGCATTTGTCCGGATGGCCCTTGGCGGGCCTTGACGATCTGCACGATCGCCATTGCCAGAGTGGACGCCACCATAAAGCCGCCCATGATTTTCATGAACGGCTGATTGCCCATGAACAAGAATCCTGCCGATGACGCCATACCCATCATGGGCATCAGGGTCATCAGCATGTTCTCTGAATCGCCTTCGCGCGGCAGCTCCGGCGGCGCCTCCAGTGTCACCTCCTCCGAGGGGACTTCGGGTGGCAGCGCGCGGGGCGGGCGCTTGACGATGACAACGCTCACCGAGGCATCAGTCCTTCATGCTTCTCGCAGTCTCGGACCGCCCCCGTTGGATTCGACGGTCCCCCCGAGCCAAGTGCTTGGCCCGAACCAGGCGTTGATCCTACTGTTAAGCGTCAAGTCTCGGGGTGGGTGGGGCAGTCGTCGAATTGGACGATACGCTGACGCCTCGCGAGCGTGCCACGGTCCCGCAGTGACGGCTCTATATATACGGCGCGCGAAGCGACAAAACGCCCAACGGATAGGGGGAACCGCCAGGTGAGCACGAGTACTGGCACCGGCTTTTGCCGGGTCACAGTCGCCGCGCCGGATGCACGGATCGACGTGGCTCTGCCGGAGGACGTCGCACTCGTCGACATTTATCCGGAGATCCTGCGGCTCTCCGGGCAGTCCCAGGCCGAGGGTGCACCGACCGGCTTCCACCTCGTACGCCGCGACGGCACGGTCCTCGACGCCGGGCAATCGCTCGCGCAGCAGCAGATCCTCGACGGCGACCTGCTGCTGCTGAAGCCGTTCGCCGAATCGTTGCCGCTCCCGGTCTTCGACGACGTCTCCGACGCCGTCGCCTCCGCGGTCAAGCGCAACCGCAGCCGCTGGAGCGACGACCTCATGCACACCGTCGGCCTCACGGCCGGTGTGCTGCTGCTCGTCATGATGGCGTTCGCGCTGTGGTTCTCGTACCCCACCGACCGCGATATGCACCGCCTGCCCGGCATCATCGCCGGTGTCGTCGGCATCGTCCTGGTCGCCCTGGCCGGCGTCCGTGCCCGGGTGTACGACGACCACGCCTCCTCCATCGCACTGGGCCTGGCCGCACTGCCGCACCTGCTGATCGCCGGCTCCGGCATCTTCCCGGTCGAAGAGGGCGCCGGCCCCGGTCGGCTGCACCTCCTCGTCGGTTGCGTGACCGTACTGATCGCCTCGGTGCTTCTGGTGGTCCTGCTGCCGCGCGGTGACGCACCCTTCGTCGGCGCCGCGTTCCTCTCCGCCATCGGCACCCTCGCGGTCTTTGCCGCGATCCTGACCGACGCCGCGCCCAGCGAGGTCGCGGCCGTCACCGCCGTCGTCGCCATCGCCATGGTCGCCTGGCTCCCTGGCCTCTCCGCCCGCTTCGCCCGGCTGCCCATCGGCTACAAGTCGCCCGACCAGATCGCCAAGGGCTCCTTCGACAACGGCGGCGAGACCGAGTCCGTCGACTTCGTCAAGATCGCCAACCAGGCCAAGCGCGGGCACGAGCTGCTCCTCGGCCTCGTCGGAGGCTGCGCCGCCCTGGTCGTCGGCTCGGCCGGTGTCGTCCTCGGCTTCTCCGACAACATGTGGGCCCAGCTGCTGGCCATGGCCGCCGGCATCACGATCATGCTGCGCGCCCGGCTCTTCGACTACACCGCGCAGGTCGCCTGCCTGACCATCGCCGGCATCCTGACGATCGTCCTGCTGATCCTGGGCGTCGCGCTGCACCCGCCGCTGGACATCTTCGTCCAGCTCGAGCAGTACCAGGACTCCGGGCCGCTGAACATCCGCACCGTCTGGTTCTCCAGCAGCATCGCGGTGGGCGCCGCCCTCCTGGTCGGCGTCGGCCTGGTCGTCCCGCGCAAGGGCGTCACCCCCTTCTGGGGCCGGCTCTTCGACCTCTTCGACGGTCTGGTCCTGCTGTCGCTCGTGCCGCTGTGCCTGGCGGTCCTGGACATCTACAGCAAGGTGCGCGGCCTCACCGGCAGCTAGCGCATCCGCCTGACCCGGCTACGGCCCCCCGACCACCCGGTCCGGGGGCCGTTTTGCAACTGGTACGCTGTGTGACGGCCCGGACGAGTCATTCAAGATTCCCTGTGAGGTAAACCAGGGGCGCTCACTGGCCGGAACCCTGAGGAGTACCGCGTGTCGCTCGACGCCGCCACGAAGAAGCAGATCATGACCGAGTTCGCCACCAAGGAGGGTGACACCGGCTCCCCCGAGGTCCAGGTCGCGATGCTCTCCCGCCGCATCTCGGACCTGACCGAGCACCTCAAGACCCACAAGCACGACCACCACTCCCGCCGTGGTCTGCTGCTGCTCGTCGGCCAGCGCCGTCGCCTGCTGCAGTACCTGGCGAAGAAGGACATCACGCGCTTCCGTGCGCTGGTCGAGCGCCTGGGCATCCGCCGCGGCGCGGCGGGCGCCAAGTAAGACGCCGTAGAGGGAGCGGTTCCTACCGGGAGCCGCTCCCTTTGCCGTACGCACCGGACACTCACGCCACCTCATGGTGGACGGAAGCTTTGTAGTCTGGTGCCATAACGCAAAACTGAACGCGGTAGGAGCGCCTCCTGGCCGCCGGTCCTCGGTAGTGGCCCCCGGATGATTCATGGACGCCATGTGTCATCACTCCGGGTGCTTCGATCGAAGACCGGCCCGCACCGGCGCTCCACCGAAGACGGTCTGCAGCCATACGGGCTGCAGACGCAGACGAGGAGATATTCCTGGTGGAGAACGAGACCCACTACGCCGAAGCCGTGATCGACAACGGCTCCTTCGGCACCCGCACCATCCGCTTCGAGACGGGCCGCCTGGCCAAGCAGGCCGCCGGCTCCGCCGTGGCGTACCTGGACGACGACACCATGGTGCTGTCGGCCACCTCCGCTTCCAAGACTCCGAAGGACCAGCTGGACTTCTTCCCGCTGACCGTCGACGTCGAGGAGCGGATGTACGCAGCCGGGAAGATCCCCGGCTCCTTCTTCCGCCGTGAGGGTCGCCCCTCCGAGGACGCGATCCTTACCTGCCGGCTGATCGACCGGCCGCTGCGCCCCTCCTTCAAGAAGGGCCTGCGCAACGAGATCCAGATCGTCGAGACGGTCATGGCGCTCAACCCCGACCACCTCTACGACGTGGTCGCCATCAACGCCGCCTCCTGCTCCACGCAGCTCGCGGGCCTGCCCTTCTCCGGCCCGGTCGGCGGCACCCGTGTCGCCCTGATCAACGGCCAGTGGGTGGCGTTCCCGACCCACACCGAGCTCGAGGACGCCGTCTTCGACATGGTCGTGGCCGGCCGCGTCCTCCCGGACGGCGACGTCGCGATCATGATGGTCGAGGCCGAGGCCACCGAGAAGACCATCCAGCTGGTCAAGGACGGCGCCGAGGCCCCGACCGAAGAGGTCGTCGCCGCCGGTCTCGAGGCCGCCAAGCCCTTCATCAAGGTCCTGTGCAAGGCTCAGTCGGACCTCGCCGCCAAGGCCGCCAAGCCCGTCGGTGAGTTCCCGATCTTCCTCGACTACCAGGACGACGTCCTGGAGGCGCTCACCGCCGCGGTCAAGGACGAGCTCTCCCGGGCGCTGACCATCGCCGGCAAGCAGGAGCGCGAGGCCGAGCTGGACCGCGTCAAGGGCGTCGCCGCCGAGAAGCTGCTCCCGCAGTTCGAGGGCCGCGAGAAGGAGATCTCCGCCGCGTACCGTTCGCTGACCAAGAGCCTGGTCCGCGAGCGCGTCATCAAGGAGAAGAAGCGCATCGACGGCCGCGGCGTCACGGACATCCGTACGCTCGCCGCCGAGGTCGAGGCCATCCCGCGGGTGCACGGTTCCGCGCTGTTCGAGCGTGGCGAGACCCAGATCCTGGGCGTCACCACCCTCAACATGCTCCGCATGGAGCAGCAGCTGGACACCCTCTCCCCGGTGACCCGCAAGCGCTACATGCACAACTACAACTTCCCGCCGTACTCCGTCGGTGAGACCGGCCGCGTGGGTGCGCCCAAGCGCCGCGAGATCGGCCACGGTGCGCTCGCCGAGCGCGCCATCGTGCCGGTGCTGCCGACCCGCGAGGAGTTCCCCTACGCGATCCGCCAGGTCTCCGAGGCGCTGGGCTCCAACGGCTCGACGTCCATGGGCTCGGTCTGCGCCTCGACCATGTCGCTGCTGAACGCCGGTGTGCCCCTCAAGGCCCCGGTCGCCGGTATCGCCATGGGCCTGATCTCCCAGGAGATCGACGGCCAGACCCACTACGTCGCCCTCACGGACATCCTCGGTGCGGAGGACGCCTTCGGTGACATGGACTTCAAGGTCGCCGGCACCAAGCAGTTCGTGACCGCGCTGCAGCTCGACACCAAGCTCGACGGCATCCCCGCCTCGGTCCTGGCCGCCGCGCTGAAGCAGGCCCGTGACGCGCGTCTGCACATCCTGGACGTCATGAACGAGGCCATCGACGTCCCGGACGAGATGTCCCCGAACGCCCCGCGGATCATCACCGTCAAGATCCCGGTGGACAAGATCGGTGAGGTCATCGGCCCCAAGGGCAAGATGATCAACCAGATCCAGGAGGACACCGGCGCCGACATCACGATCGAGGACGACGGCACGATCTACATCGGTGCCGCCGACGGTCCGGCCGCCGAGGCCGCCCGCGCCACGATCAACGGCATCGCCAACCCGACCATGCCGGAGGTCGGCGAGCGTTACCTGGGCACGGTCGTCAAGACCACCACCTTCGGTGCGTTCGTCTCCCTGCTCCCGGGCAAGGACGGCCTGCTGCACATCTCGCAGATCCGCAAGCTCGCCGGTGGCAAGCGCGTGGAGAACGTCGAGGACGTGCTCGGTGTGGGTGCCAAGGTCCAGGTCGAGATCGCCGAGATCGACCAGCGCGGCAAGCTCTCCCTGATCCCCGTGATCGAGGAAGAGGACAAGGCCGCGGACGAGAAGGACGACGCCGCCAAGTGACGTCCCGTACGCACACGACGACGGCCCGCACCTCTTCGGAGGGGCGGGCCGTCGCCCGTACCCAAACGCTTCTCAAGGGCACGGCGGGCGCCGGCACGGTCCGCCGGACCACCCTCCCCGGCGGTCTGCGCATCGTCACCGAGACGCTGCCGACGGTCCGCTCCGTCACGTTCGGGATCTGGGCGCACGTCGGCTCCCGCGACGAGACACCGTCGCTCAACGGCGCCACGCACTACCTGGAGCACCTGCTCTTCAAGGGCACCGAGCGGCGCAGCGCACTGGACATCTCCGCGGCCATCGACGCGGTCGGCGGCGAGATGAACGCCTTCACCGCGAAGGAGTACACCTGCTACTACGCGCGGGTGCTGGACACCGATCTGCCGCTCGCCATCGACGTGGTGTGCGACATGCTCACCGGTTCGCTGGTCGAGGCCGAGGACGTGGACGCCGAGCGCGGTGTCATCCTCGAAGAGATCGCGATGACCGAGGACGACCCCGGCGACTGTGTGCACGACCTGTTCGCGCACACCATGCTCGGTGACACCCCGCTCGGCCGCCCCGTCCTGGGCACCGTCGACACCGTCAACGCCCTCACCCCCGAGCGCATCCGCCGCTTCTACAAGAAGCACTACGACCCCACCCACCTCGTCGTCACGGCCGCCGGCAACGTCGACCACGCCAAGGTCGTCCGACAGGTCCGCCGCGCCTTCGAGCAGGCCGGAGCCCTGGACCGGACGGACGCGGTCCCGATCGCGCCACGCTCCGGCACCCGGGCCATCCGGACCGCCGGCCGCGTCGAAATGCTCAACCGCAAGACCGAGCAGGCCCATGTGATCCTCGGGGTGCCCGGGATGGCGCGCACCGACGACCGGCGCTGGGCCATGGGCGTGCTGAACACCGCCCTGGGCGGCGGGATGAGCTCCCGCCTCTTCCAGGAGGTCCGCGAGAAGCGCGGCCTGGCCTACAGCGTGTACTCGTACACCTCCGGCTTCGCCGACTGCGGGCTGTTCGGCGTCTACGCCGGCTGCCGTCCGAGCCAGGTGCAGGACGTCCTCAAGATCTGCCGCGACGAACTCGACCAGGTGGCGTCCCAGGGCCTCACCGACGACGAGATCCGCCGCGCGATCGGACAATTGCGCGGGTCCACCGTCCTCGGCCTGGAGGACACCGGCGCGCTGATGCACCGCCTCGGCAAGAGCGAGCTGTGCTGGGGCGAGCAGATGTCGGTCGACGAGATGCTCACGCGGATCGCGGCCGTCACGCCGGACGAGGTGCGCGAGGTGGCCCGTGAGGTGCTGGGCACCCGCCCGTCGCTGTCCGTCATCGGTCCCCTGAAGGACCGGCAGGCGGCCCGGCTGGACGACGTCGTCGCTTAGCCTCGCTGCGATATCACCGAGAGAGACGGAAAACGATGAGCAAGCTGCGTGTGGCCGTACTGGGAGCCCAGGGACGCATCGGCTCCGAGGCCGTACGGGCCGTCGAGGCCGCCGAGGACATGGAGCTGGTGGCCGGGCTCGGCCGGGGCGACAAGCTGGAGACGCTGGTCGAGGCCGGCGCCCAGGTCGTGGTCGAGCTGACCAACCCCGGCGCGGTGATGGGCAACCTCGACTTCTGTGTGCGTCACGGCATTCACGCGGTGGTCGGGACGACCGGCTGGACCGATGAGCGCCTCGCGCAGCTGCGCACCTCGCTCGCCGCCTCGCCCGGGGTGGGCGTGCTCATCGCCCCGAACTTCTCCATCGGCGCGGTGCTGACCATGCGGTTCGCCCAGCAGGCGGCCCGCTTCTTCGAGTCGGCCGAGATCGTCGAGCTGCACCACCCGAAGAAGGCGGACGCCCCGTCCGGCACCGCCGCCCGCACCGCCCAGCTGATCGCCAAGGCCCGTGAGGAGGCCGGCTGCGCCCCGCAGCCGGACGCCACCACCACCGCCCTGGACGGCGCCCGCGGCGCGGACGTGGACGGCGTCCCCGTGCACTCCGTACGGCTGCGCGGTCTGCTGGCGCACCAGGAGGTGCTCCTCGGCGGGGAGGGCGAGACCCTCACCATCCGCCACGACTCCCTCCACCACAGCAGCTTCATGCCGGGCATCCTGCTCGGCGTGCGCCGCGTGGTCACCGCTCCGGGCCTGACCGTGGGCCTGGAAAACTTCCTCGACCTGGGCTGACGGGCATGGGCGGAAAGATCACGTACTTCTTCCTCGCCACCGTGCTGGTCATCGTCTTCGGTGTGGTGGCGCTGGAGGGCGTACTCCTCCTGATGACCGGCGAACCGGCTGCCATGGGCATGGGCGCGGTGGCTTTCCTGCTGCCGTGCATCGGCGGCTGGTTCCTCTGGCACAACACCCGCTTCGCCCGCGACGCCCACCGGCTGGCGCACGCCCTGGAGGCCGAGGGCGGACTGCCGGCCGACGAGCCGGCGCGGACCCCCGGCGGCCGGATCGACCGGGACGCGGCCGACGCGGTGTTCGCCCGGCGGCAGGCCGAGACGGAGGACGCGCCCGGCGACTGGCGTACGTGGTTCCGGCTCGCGATCGCCTACCACGACGCCCGGGACACCCCGCGCGCCCGTAAGGCGATGCAGCGCGCCATCGCCCTGCACGACGACGAGCCCGTACCGACCGCCTAGAGCCGGTACGGCCGCCCTCGGCCGTACGGACCGGTCCGTACGGGCCCGTTTCGGACCCGGGGCGCCGGAGGCTCAGGCGCGGTACTCCGCCGCCCAGGCCTCCAGTACGTCCGCGGCCCGCTCGAACGCCTCCGGACGGGACAGGAAGTCGCCGTTGTGGTCCGTGAGCAGGGACCGCAGCGGCTCGCCCTGCGTCCGCTCGACGATCAGGGCCTGCCCCTGCACCGTCCGCGGCAGTCCCAGCCAGCGCACCGGCTGCTGGCGCGTACGCACCGAGGCGACGGCGCTCCACGGTTCGGTCGTCGTACGCAGCAGATTCACCTGTCGCAGCCCGTGCGCGCTGACCCACACCCCGACCCGCAACAGCCGTAGGGCGGCCGCGATCATCACCACTCCCACCACCGCACAGGCCGCGGCTCCGGGCAGCGAGCCGGCCATCGCGATGATCATTGCGGAGATCAGCACGAACGAGGCGAGCAGCAAAGACATTGCCGCCGCCCCTACCCGCCACGGTCCGGGGCGGTAGGGACGGCGCCAGTGGTCGGGCTCGTCATGCGGAAGTGCGGCCGAATCCGCGGCACCGGTGTCGAGATCGAGGTCGCGGTCGGCCGTCAGGAAGGGCAGGGGCACGGCTGATCCTCACTCATGGGCACGCTGACTGAAGCTGTGACCGGTGAGGCTATCGGGACCGGCGGAGCGGAACCACTTCGCGGCACGCCCCGCCCGTCCGTTCAGCGATGGGCGGCCTCGGACTGATGCACCCGGCTCGAGCCGGAGCTGTCCTGCTGCAGTGCGGGAACGCCGAACAGCAGGGCGCCGGCCAGGCCACCCACGACTGTCAGCGTGATGAGAGACTGGCCGAGGAGCTGCGCACGAGAGGCGCGCTGCCGCGGCGGGGGAGTGACATTGCTGCGGAACCGGTCTGCCTCGGCAACGAAGGCGAACGGGACGGGCTCTCGCCGGCGGAACATGAGCGGGCTCTCCTAGGAACCTCGAGGTGGGCACTGTCACAGGGTTAGACGTCTGTGGCGTCCGGTTGGTGCCCAATTTCAGGGACTTCTGTGAAAAATATCAACGGCCGCTCCCTGCGCTGCTATGGCGCGCCCGTTTTGCGGCTAACGCGGCATCACGTCGCGTTTCCCGGACTGTCAGTGGCGGGTCGTAGGGTGGTCGCGCACGAGGATCGAACGGAAGGAACCGCCGGTGTCCCACACCCCCGCCGAGAGCACTGAGAGCCCCGACAGTGCAGCCGTCAGCTTCCGGAGCGAGGTGACGGTCGAGCTGGTCAAGCACAGCGCCGCGGACAGCGACGTCCTGTGGGCGGCCCGGGTCTCCACGGCCGGCGAGCAGTCCCTGGAGGAGCTGCAGAAGGACCCGGAGCGCTCCAAGGGCCTGATCAACTACCTCATGCGGGACCGGCACGGCAGCCCCTTCGAGCACAACTCCATGACGTTCTTCATCAGCGCGCCGATCTTCGTCTTCCGCGAGTTCATGCGGCACCGCGTCGGCTGGTCGTACAACGAGGAGTCCGGCCGGTACCGCCGGCTGGAGCCGGTCTTCTACGTCCCCGGTGAGTCCCGCAAGCTCGTCCAGCAGGGCCGCCCCGGGAAGTACGAATTCGTCGAGGGCACCCCGGCGCAGTCCGAGCTCACCGGCCGCGTCATGGAGGACTCCTACCGGCAGGCCTACGAGGCGTACCAGGAGATGCTCGCCGCCGGCGTCGCCCGCGAGGTCGCCCGCGCGGTGCTCCCCGTCGGCCTCTTCTCGTCGATGTACGCCACCTGCAACGCCCGCTCCCTGATGCACTTCCTCGGTCTGCGTACCCAGCACGAGCAGGCGAAGGTGCCCTCCTTCCCGCAGCGCGAGATCGAAATGGTCGGCGAGCGGATGGAGGCCCACTGGGCCGAGCTCATGCCGCTCACGTACGGCGCATTCAATGCGAACGGCCGGATCGCTCCATAAGGCCCAGGTTGCGGGCCGGATACCGGAGCGCGCGGGACAGACGTGCGAGGTGTCCGGATTGCGGCATTTTGAGAAGTTCATCTACGCTGAACAGACGGACCCGGCACTGCTTGAACCCCCGAGCAGGCAGTGCCGGAGTCCACATCCTTGCTCCCCAGAGGCGCAACCCGCGGTGAGCTACGAGTAGCGTGGGACCCATGGCTCCGACTTCCACACCGCAGACCCCCTTCGGGCGGGTGCTGACCGCCATGGTCACGCCGTTCACGCCGGATGGCGCTCTCGATCTCGACGGCGCACAGCGGCTGGCTGCCCACCTGGTGGACGCCGGCAACGACGGCCTCGTTGTCAACGGCACCACCGGAGAGTCCCCGACCACCAGCGATGCGGAGAAAGCCCAGCTGGTCCGCGCCGTGGTCGATGCGGTCGGCGATCGCGCCTTTGTCGTCGCCGGAGCCGGAACCAACGACACCCACCACAGCCTCGAGCTGGCCCGCGCCGCCCAGGACGCCGGCGCCCATGGTCTGCTCGCGGTGACCCCGTATTACAGCAAGCCCCCGCAGGAGGGCCTGCTCCGGCACTTCACGGCCATCGCGGACGCCACCGACCTGCCGGTCATGCTCTACGACATCCCCGGCCGCAGCGGTGTCCCGATCAACACCGAGACCATGGTCCGGCTTGCCGAGCACCCGCGGATCGTCGCCAACAAGGACGCCAAGGGAGACCTCGGCCGCGCCAGCTGGGCCATCGCCCGCTGCGGCCTGGCCTGGTACAGCGGCGACGACATGCTCAACCTCCCGCTGCTCTCGGTCGGCGCCATCGGCTTCGTTTCCGTGGTCGGCCATATCGTGACCCCCGAGCTGCGCGCCCTCCTGGACGCCCACCTCAATGGCGATGTCACCAAGGCCACCGAGATCCACCAGAAGCTGCTGCCCGTCTTCACCGGCATGTTCCGCACCCAGGGCGTCATCACGACCAAGGCCGCCCTCGGCCTCCAGAGCCTGCCCGCCGGCCCGCTGCGGCTGCCGCTCGTGGAGCTCTCCCCCGAGGAGACCGAACAGCTCACGCGCGATCTCGCCGCCGGCGGGGTACAGCTCTGATCACAGACTTCACAACTGAATACGGACCAACAACCGCCACATAGCAAGTGCACGAATGTCATGCGCGCCACGTGCCGTCGACGGCAGCGTGGCGTGTGTGGTGAGGAGAGTCTTTTGAGTCATCCGCATCCTGAGCTCGGCGCCCCGCCGAAGCTTCCCAAGGGTGGCCTGCGTGTCACCCCCCTCGGCGGCCTGGGTGAAATCGGCCGCAACATGACGGTCTTCGAGTACGGCGGCCGGCTGTTGATCGTCGACTGCGGAGTGCTCTTCCCCGAGGAGGAGCAGCCCGGAATCGACCTGATCCTGCCGGACTTCACGTCCATCAGGGATCGCCTCGACGACATCGACGGCATCGTGCTCACCCACGGCCACGAGGACCACATCGGTGGTGTCCCCTATCTCCTGCGCGAGAAGCCGGACATCCCCCTCATCGGTTCGAAGCTGACCCTCGCCCTCATCGAGGCGAAGCTTCAGGAGCACCGCATCCGCCCCTACACCCTTGAGGTGAAGGAGGGGCACACGGAGCGGATCGGCTCCTTCGACTGCGAGTTCGTCGCGGTCAACCACTCCATCCCCGACGCCCTGGCCGTCGCCATCCGCACCCCCGCGGGCATGGTCGTCCACACCGGCGACTTCAAGATGGACCAGCTCCCGCTGGACCGCCGGCTCACCGACCTCCCCGCCTTCGCGCGGCTCGGCGAGGAAGGCATCGACCTTCTCCTCTCCGACTCCACGAACGCCGAGGTCCCGGGCTTCGTCCCGCCCGAGCGGGACATCTCCAACGTGCTGCGCACGGTCTTCGCGAACGCCCAGAAGCGCATCATCGTCGCCAGCTTCGCCAGCCATGTGCACCGCATCCAGCAGATCCTCGACGCCGCCCACGAGTACGGCCGCCGGGTCGCCTTCGTCGGCCGTTCGATGGTCCGCAACATGGGCATCGCCCGCGAACTGGGCTATCTGAAGGTCCCCGCCGGCCTGGTCGTCGACGTCAAGACTCTCGACGATCTCCCCGACGACGAGGTCGTGCTGGTCTGCACGGGTTCCCAGGGCGAGCCGATGGCGGCCCTGTCCCGGATGGCCAATCGTGACCATCAGATTCGGATCGTCCCCGGCGACACGGTGATCCTGGCCTCGTCCCTCATCCCGGGCAACGAGAACGCGGTCTTCCGCGTGATCAACGGCCTCACCAGGTGGGGTGCGCACGTCGTCCACAAGGGCAACGCCAAGGTCCATGTCTCGGGCCACGCCTCGGCCGGCGAGCTGCTGTACTTCTACAACATCTGCAAGCCGAAGAACCTGATGCCGGTGCACGGCGAATGGCGCCACCTGCGGGCCAACGCCGAACTCGGCGCCCTGACGGGTGTCCCCAAGGACCGCATCGTCATCGCCGAGGACGGCGTCGTGGTCGACCTCGTCAAGGGCGTCGCCAAGATCGTCGGCAAGGTCCAGGCGGGCTATGTGTACGTCGACGGCCTCTCGGTCGGCGATGTCACGGAGACCCATCTGAAGGACCGCCGCATCCTGGGCGACGAAGGCATCATCTCGGTCTTCGTCGTCGTGGACGCCAGCAGCGGCAAGATCGTCGGAGGCCCGGACCTGCATGCGCGCGGCTCCGGCATCCAGGACGCAGCTCTGACGGGCGTATCTCCCAAGATCGATGAGGCCCTGGCCAAGGCGGCCCAGGACGGTGTCGCAGACCCGCACCAGCTCCAGCAGCTGATCCGCCGCACGGTCGGCAAGTGGGTGTCGGACAACTACCGCCGTCGCCCGATGATCCTCCCCGTGGTCGTCGAGGTCTGACGCCCAGGACCGCACGAACGTTCAAGTAGGAGCGGGGGGGGCGGCGGTGGGTGCGGGGGCGCCCCCCCCCAAAGGTTGGGGGGCGGCCCGGACGGGGAGCGCCCCCCGCGAGTGGGGTGGGGGCGCC
>NZ_JBSHAW010000068.1:0-36152 GCF_053611685.1 Streptomyces sp. NPDC054786
CCGTCCCGGTGCATCTCGTACAGACGGTGCACACCCGTCGTGGTCTCCTCGGTGACCCCGCGGATCTCCGACGCCAGATTCGTCCACTTCTGCGGCGCCTCGGCCAGCGTACGGGTCAGCAGCTCCAGGACCGCACGGTGCTCATCGCTCTCCGCGCTCTCCACCCCCGGAACCTTGCCGGCCTTCTCGTACTCCACGCCCTTGTGCACCAGCAGCGTGGCGTCACCACCGTCGTCGAGAATCATGTTCGGGCCGCCGGTGGGCGAGTTGGGCCAGGTCAGCGCCTGCTCCGTGCACCACCAGTACTCCTCCAGGCTCTCGCCCTTCCAGGCGAAGACCGGAATGCCCCGCGGCGCCTCGGGCGTACCCTCCGCACCCACCGCGATCGCCGCGGCAGCATGGTCCTGGGTGGAGAAGATGTTGCAGGACGCCCAGCGGACCTCGGCGCCCAGGGCGGCCAGGGTCTCGATCAGGACGGCGGTCTGCACGGTCATGTGCAGGGAACCCGTGATCCGGGCACCGGCCAACGGCCGGGCATCGGCGTACTCCCTACGGATCGCCATCAGACCGGGCATCTCATGCTCGGCCAGGGTGATCTCCTTGCGGCCGAAAGCGGCGAGGGACAGGTCGGCGACCTTGAAGTCCTGGCCGGTGGCTGCTGTCGTCATGCGGGCTGCTCCTCGAGCGTCGAGGTGGATGGGCTGGCAGTCTGCGGCGCGGGCCGGGGCCCCAGCGGTATGCGGGGCGAATACGAGCGTACGCGGAAGCGGACGCACCCCTCCCCCTGGCCGCAGCGCAGTCCGTCGGAGGCCCTCTCTCCCTCGGCCGGTCCGCGGTGCGGACCGCCCGACCGCCATCAGCAGCGACGTCTGGCACTGGTCACGAATCTACACCGATCGGCCCGGTGAACCCCAGCCCGGAGGGGCCGGTTCGGTGCGGTACCGGCCAGGGAGGGCGCCGGGACGGGCCGTGAAGGCCGGGGTTCGGGGCGCCGGAGGGCCGCGTTCCGGCTGTGGGGGCCGCGGCCCCGGAGGGCTTGGCGCGCGCTGTGACGTCATGCAGGATGCCTGGCAGCGCGGGAACAGTTGCACGGCCGCGCGCACGTTCGTAAGGAGAGCCACGTGACCACCACTCCAGCTGATCCCCCCAAGGGTGCGGGGAGGAGCGGGCAGGGGCTGAAACTGCTCGCAGTGACCGCCTGCCCGACCGGTATCGCCCACACGTACATGGCCGCGGAGAAGCTGGCCCGGACCGCCCGGTCACTCGGGCATGAGATCAAGGTGGAGACGCAGGGATCCATCGGGGCCGAGAACGTACTGTCTGACAACGATGTCAGAGAGGCGGATGGCGTCATCATCGCCGCGGACAAGGAAGTGGACCGCAGCCGGTTCGTCGGCAAGAGGGTCTTGGCCGTCGGGGTGGCCGAGGGCATCCGGCATCCGGAGCAGCTGATCGAACGGGTGCAGAGCGCGCCCGTGTACGGGGGTGCGGAGGGGGACGGAGCCGGTGCGGGCACCGGCTCGGCGGCGGCTTCCGGCGGCACCGGTGGCGGCAGGGGGCGCAGCGTCGCGTACAAGGCGTTGATGAACGGCGTCAGTTACATGATCCCGTTCGTGGTGGTCGGCGGTCTGCTGATCGCGATCTCGCTGGTGATGGGGGGCCATCCGACGCCCGAGGGGCTGAAGATCGACCCGGGCTCGTTCTGGGAGGACGTCAACAACGTCGGCACGATCGGCTTCCAGCTGATGGTGCCGATCCTCTCCGGCTATATCGCCTATGCGATCGGTGACCGGCCTGCGCTGGTCCCGGGCATGATCGGCGGCTGGATCGCCACCCACGGCGAGTTGTACGGGATGAAGGACGCGAGTGCCGGCTTCATCGGCGGCATCGTCACGGGCTTTCTGGCCGGGTACCTGGTCGTGTGGATCAAGAAGGTCAAGGTCCCCCAGTTCGTCCGGCCGATCATGCCGATCATCGTGATCCCGATCGTGGCCACGACCGCACTCGGGCTCTTTTTCGTCCATGTCCTGGGCAAGCCGATCTCGTGGGTGTTCACCCATCTCACCGGCTGGCTCAGTGGTATGACCGGGACCAGTGCGATCGCACTGGGGGCGATCCTCGGCCTGATGATCGCGTTCGACATGGGCGGGCCGGTCAACAAGACGGCGTTTCTGTTCGGTTCGGGCCTGATCGCCTCCGGAAACCAGACGGTCATGGGGATGTGCGCCGCCGCGATCCCGGTGATGCCGCTCGGGCAGGGGCTGGCCACGCTGATCCGTCGGCGCCTGTACTCCGAGCAGGAGCGGGAGACGGGGATGGCGGCGCTGTTCATGGGGCTCTTCGGGATCTCGGAGGGCGCGATCCCGTTCGCCGCGGCGCGGCCCGCGCAGGTCATCCCGGCGAACATGCTCGGCGGCGCGGTGGCTGGCGCCCTTGCGGGGCTGGCCGGGGTGGCGGACGCGGTGCCGCACGGCGGGCCGATCGTGGCGGTGCTGGGTGCGGTCGACGGGGTGCCGATGTTCTTCGTCGCCGTGGTGGCCGGCGCGGTGGTCACGGCACTGACGACGGTGATGTTGGTGGATGTGTCGGAGCGGAAGAAGGGCGGGGCCGTGAGGGTGCGGGCGGCCGGGGCCGGTGCCGATGTCATGGCTGCCGCCGGTGGTGCGGCCGACGCCCGGGTCACCGTCGATGCCGCCGGCACGACGGACAACGGTGTGGCGTCGGTGGTGGCGGAGCCCGTGGGCGCGGTGGTCGGTGCGGGTGCCGGGGCTGATGGCGAGGCCGGTGACGCGTCCCGTACAGCCGCGGCGGTTGCCGTGGTCCCCGTACCGGCCACTGCCCCGGAACAGGGCCCGGACGGCGCTGTCTCCGATGCCGGTGGCAACGATGTCAGAGGGGATCGTGCCGACGGCGGCAGGGCGGACGGTGCCGACGGCGGCAGGGGCGGGAGCGACTCCGCCGTCGAGGTTCTCTCCGGCTATCTCACCGGGGAGACCGTCAAGACGCAGCTCGACGCCGGCGAGAAGGAGGCCGCGATCCGGGAGATGGCCGAGCTGGCGGCCGGCACCGGCAGGGTGGCGGACGTCGACGAGCTGGTCCGGGTGGCGCTGGCGCGTGAGGCGCAGGACACCACCGGACTCGGTGAGGAGATCGCGATTCCGCACGCCAAGACGGATGCGGTGACCGCTCCGGTCGTCGGCTTCGCGCGGTCGGCGGACGGTATCAACTGGGGCTCGCCGGACGGCACGCTCGCCAAGCTGGTCTTCATGATCTCGGTGCCGGAGGCGGCGGCCGGGGACGAGCATCTGCGCATCCTGGCGCTGCTGTCGCGGAAGCTGATGGATGCGGACTTCCGGGCCCGGCTGCAGGGGGCACCGGACGAGGCGGCGATCCTGCGGGTGCTGGCGGAGATCCGGTAGCCGCCGGCCGGGGTCCGGAGGGCTGCCGGGTCTGCGCTCCCGGGCGGCCTCCGGACCGGCTCGCCGGCCGACTGGCCGACTGGCCGACTGGCCGACTGGCCGACTGGCCGACTGGCCGACTGGCCGACTGGCCGACTGGCCGACTGCGGCAGCATGCAGCAGCACCAGGCCCCCGCACTCGCTGAGTGCGGGGGCCTGTCTGCGTCCGATGTCGCGCCTGCGGCGGGTCCGTGCCCGCCCGGCGCATGGCGCGGGGCTCAGTTCCCGCCCGGCGCCTTCGAGGGCTCGGCGCCCGCGGCGGCCGTGGCCTCGTCGTAGATGTCCGGCTCGAGGTAGATGACCCGGGCGATCGGCACGGCCTCGCGGATGCGGGCCTCCGCGGCGTTGATGGCGTTCGCGATCTGGGTGGCGGTGTCGTCATGCCTGACCGCGATCTTGGCGGCGACCAGCAGTTCCTCGGGGCCGAGGTGGAGCGTCCGCATGTGGATGACGCGGGTGACGACCTCGCCGTCGACGACCGCCTCGCGGATCTTGGCGATCTGCTCGGGGCCGGCCGCCTCACCCAGCAGCAGCGACTTGGTCTCGGCGGCCAGCACCAGGGCGATCACCACCAGCAGCGCGCCGATGCACATGGTCCCGATGCCGTCCCAGATGCCGTTACCGGTGGCGACGGTGAGGCCGACGCCGCCCAGCGCAAGCACCAGACCGACCAGCGCGCCGAAGTCCTCCAGCAGCACGACCGGCAGCTCGGGCGCCTTGGCGCGGCGGACGAACTGGGGCCAGGTCTGCTTGCCGCGCAGCTCGTTGGACTCCTTGATCGCCGTACGGAAGGAGAAGCCCTCGGCGATGACGGCGAAGACCAGGACGCCGACCGGCCAGAACCAGTTGTCCAGCGCGTGCGGCTCGTGGATCTTCTCGTAGCCCTCGTAGAGCGCGAAGACGCCGCCGATGGTGAACAGGACGATGGAGACGAGGAAGCCGTAGATGTAGCGCTCGCGGCCGTAGCCGAACGGGTGCTCGGCGGTCGCCGCGCGCTTGGCCTTCTTGCCGCCGAGCAGCAGCAGTCCCTGGTTGCCGGAGTCCGCGATGGAGTGCACGCCTTCGGCCAGCATCGAGGACGAGCCGCTGAAGGCGAAGGCCACGAACTTCGCTGCGGCGATCGCCAGGTTGGCGCCCAGCGCCGCAACGATCGCCTTAGTCCCGCCTGATGCGCTCATAAGTGCCGCATGTCCCTTCCGTCGTCCGGCCTTTACCGCTGCTTTAATGCCGCGGCGGTCATTGTTGCAGCCCCGCAGCCGGCAGCCGCCAGGAGGCCACCTGGCGGACGCTCCCGGCGCGCGCCCTCGCGCCGCCCGCAACGACCGCCGCGCGGGGCTGGGAACACCTAGGCCACGACCGTCGCACGGAAGAGCGTGCCCTCCCCGGCGAGCGTGAGGCGCTCACCAGCCGGTACAAATGCGGACTCACCGGATGACAGGGTCAATTCGCCGCCGTCCCCGTCACCGGCCGCGCCACCGTCCCCGCCGTCCCGCAGCCGGACCGTCCCCGCCGTGCACAGCAGGATCTGCGGCGTACGGGAGACGAGCGGGCGCGGTGCGGCGCCGGGGGCCAGGGCGAAGCGGGAGAGCCGGAACTCGTCGATGGGGGTCTCGTAGACCTCCTCGCCGTCCACCGCCTCGGGGCGCAGCACCCCGGCGTCGCCGGCCTCGAAGCGGACCACCCGTAGCAGTTCCGGTACGTCGACGTGCTTGGGGGTCAGACCGCAGCGCAGCACGTTGTCCGAGTTGGCCATCAGCTCGACGCCGAGGCCGCTCAGATAGGCGTGCGGAATGCCGGCGCCGAGGAACAGCGCCTCGCCGGGCTGGAGTTGGACGTGGTTGAGCAGCATGGCGGCGAGCACGCCGGGGTCGCCCGGGTAGTGGTGGGCGATGCCGGCGTATGCGGCGTAGTCCTCGGCGTGCGGGCCGCCCTCGGCCGCCAGCCGATCAGCCGCGACGGCCGCCCGCTCGACGGTGCCGGCGATCGCGTGGTGCTCGGCGCCCAGTACGGCGGTGAGCACCTCGCGCAGCGCGTCCTCCTCCGGGCTGGCGTGCAGGATGTCGACGTACGGCTTGAGCTCGTCGACGCCGAGGCCCGCCAGGAGGTCGGCGGCCTGCGCCGGGTGCCGGAAGCCGCACAGGCCGTCGAAGGGGGTGAGCGCGACGATCAGCTCGGGCTTGTGGTTGGCGTCCTTGTAGTTGCGGTGGCCGGCGTCGATCGGGACGCCGCGCCGCTCCTCGTCGGCGAAGCCCTCCTGGGCCTGCGCCAGATCGGGGTGGACCTGGAGGGAGAGCGGCGAGCCGGCCGCGAGCAGCTTGAGCAGGAAGGGCAACCGGGGGCCGAAGGCGCGGACGGTGTCGGCGCCCAGTTCGGTCTCGGGGGCGGCGTCGATCACCTCGGCCAGGGAGACGGGGCCCGCGCCGCGGTCGATGCGGGAGGGGGCGCCGAGGTGGGCTCCCATCCACATCTCGGCCTGCGGCTCGCCGGTCGGTGCGGTGCCGAGGAGCTCCGGGAGGGCGGTGGTGGAACCCCACGCATAGGGGCGCACGGTGTTGGCGAGGCGGTCCATGGGGCTACTGCTTCCTGAGGGGCGTACGTGGCTGCGCAGTCATGCGGCCGGCCCGCGGGTGCGTGGCTGCGCAGTCATGCGGCCGGCCTGCGGGTGCGGGCCGGCCGTCAATGATCACTCGGTGCCGGCAAGCGCCAGGTAAACGGCGCCGAAATCCACGATGGCGAGTAGCTCCGCGGCCTTCTCCAGATCACTGCCGGTGTCCGGTTCCAGTTCGCTGACGGCGATGTCGCGCTCCTCGGCGAGCGCCTGGGCGGCGCGGGTGGCGGACAGCGGGCCGGGCTCCTCCTCGCGCAGCAGCACGACTCTCGCGTGCATCGCGGCGGGCTGCTCGACCCGGTCACGGAAGAAGTCGTCCGGGTCGGCGCCGGCGGCCAGCGCACCGGCCAGCAGGGTGCGGTGGGTGGTGAGCGCTTCGGGCAGCTCGGCGGCGAGCGCGGGGCGGCCGGCGAGCCCGGCCAGCTCGGTGGCGAAGTGCCGGCCGATGGCACCGGCGATGGTGCCTTCCGTCCAGATCAGCGGGAAGGCGTCGGCGAGGTCGGCGGCCAGTGTCTTGCCGGGGTTGGTGTACGTCGGGATGGCCGGGCCGCAGCGTTCGGCGAGCTGGTCGAGGCGGTCGGCGAGCTTGCCCAGGGCCTCCGGCGGGGCGCTGAGCAGGCCGATCCGGTCGGCGAGCGCGAGCAGCGGGATGAGCACCGACCAGAGGGTGCCGGGGGCGGCCGGCGGGGCGCCCTCGACGTCGAATTCGGCGTCGTAGGGGGTGGTCGCCAGCGGGACGGCGAGGCCGCGGGCCTGGATGACGGCGTCGGCGAGCGGGCCGCCGGCCGGGGTGACGGCGACGACGGCGCAGCCGCGGCGGTAGGCCTGCTCGACCAGCTCGGCGAGGCCGGGGTCGGCGGCGTCCGGGCCGGGGAGCAGCAGCAGGTCCAGGGGCCCGGCCCAGCCGGGCAGGGTCCAGCGCAGCGCGCCGGGCAGCGGGGCGACTCCCGTGGGCGGGATGAGGGTGACCGGGCAGCTGCCCCCGCCGAGCGCCCTGAGGAGGTCCGCGACACCGGCCGCGGCGGGGCCGGGCCCGGCGACGAGCACGGCGCGCGGCCGCCCGTCGGGTGTCAGTTCGGGGATGCCGGATTCGGCGGCGCTGCGGGCGGCGGTACGGACCCGGGCGCCGGATTCGGCGACGCCGCGCAGCAGACCGAAGCGGTCGGCGCCCGCCAGTGCGTCAGGGGTGTCGAGGAGTGACTCGTCGAGCATGGTGGGCGCGGCCTCCGATCGCCGGTACGGGCGGGGTACGGGCGGTGCCGGGACGGGCCCGGCGGCGCCCGGTCAGGCGGGGCGGCGGGCCTCGTCGACGAGGAGTACGGGGATGCCGTCCCGGACGGGATAGGCGAGGCCGCACTCGCCGGAGGTGCACAGCAGCTCGGCAGGGTCGTCGCCCGTCCGGTCGTCGAGCGGGGCATGGCACGCCGGGCAGGCGAGGATCTGGATCAAGCTGGCGTCGACCGGCATGGAGGGTGCTCCTTCGGGGCGGTTGCGGCCTGGCCAGCGTACCGCCGGGCGGGGGGCGGAGGCGTGCTCGGAGGGGTTTTGGGGTGGCGGGCGGCGAGGATTCCGTCGTCGTCGCCCGCCATCCACGGGCCGGCCTCCGGTGCACGGGCGGCCCCGGGGTGCCGGGACTCAGGCCCGGATGATCGCCAGTGCCTCGTCGCGGACCCGGTCGGCGGTCGCGGTGTCGCGGGCCTCGACGTTCAGCCGGAGCAGCGGCTCGGTGTTGGAGGCGCGCACGTTGAACCACCAGTCGCCGGCGGTGACGGTCAGTCCGTCCAGCTCGTCGATGGTGACGCCCGGGCGCCCCTCGTAGGCCGCCTTGATCGCGGCGAGCCGGCCGGTCTGGTCGTCGACGGTGCTGTTGATCTCGCCGGAGGCCGCGTACCGGTCGTACTGCGCGACCAGCTGCGACAGCGGGCCCTGCTGGCCGCCGAGGGCCGCCAGGACGTGCATCGCGGCGAGCATGCCGGTGTCGGCGTTCCAGAAGTCGCGGAAGTAGTAGTGCGCGGAGTGCTCACCGCCGAAGATCGCGCCGGACTTGGCCATCTCCTCCTTGATGAAGGAGTGCCCGACGCGGGTGCGGACCGGCTCGCCGCCGTTCTCCTTGACGACCTCCGGCACCGACCAGGAGGTGATCAGGTTGTGGATGACCGTGCCGCCGGGGTGCTTGGCCAGTTCGCGGGCGGCGACCAGGGCGGTGATCGCGGACGGGGAGACCGGGTCGCCGTTCTCGTCGACGACGAAGCAGCGGTCGGCGTCGCCGTCGAAAGCCAGGCCCAGGTCGGCGCCGGTCTCGCGCACCCGCGCCTGGAGGTCGACGATGTTCTTCGGATCCAGCGGATTGGCCTCGTGGTTGGGGAACGAGCCGTCCAACTCGAAGTACATCGCGTCCAGTTCGAGCGGCAGGCCCTCGAAGACGGTCGGCACGGTGTGCCCGCCCATGCCGTTGCCCGCGTCCACCACGACCTTCAGCGGGCGGATGCCGCTCAGGTCCACCAGGCCGCGCAGGTGGGCGGCGTAGTCACTCAGGACGTCGCGCTGCGAGATGCCGCCCGGTGCGGCGACCGGCTCCGGGGCGCCCTCGTCCGACCACCGCTCGACCAGCGCGCGGATATCGGCGAGACCGGTGTCCTGGCCGACGGGCGCCGCGCCGGCCCGGCACATCTTGATGCCGTTGTACTGGGCGGGGTTGTGCGAGGCGGTGAACATGGCGCCGGGCAGGCCGAGTGCGCCGCTGGCGAAGTACAGCTCGTCGGTCGAGCAGAGACCGATCTCCGTGACGTCCGCGCCGCGGGCCGCGGCGCCGCGGGCGAAGGCGCCGGACAGGCCGGGCGAGGAGGGCCGCATGTCGTGCCCGGTCACGATCGCGTCCGCGCCGGTGATCTCGGCGAAGGCCGCCCCGAACAGCTCGGCCAGCGTCTCGTCCCACTGGGTGGGGACGACGCCGCGTACGTCATACGCCTTCACGATCTGCGACAGATCAGTCACAGCCAGCCCTCCTGGAGAGTCTCTACGGACTCCCAACCTACCGGGCGACTCTGTAGGTGGGCCGTGCATCCCTGCCATTGCCGGGTGCGGCGCGGCTGTTGATCCATTCCGTCGCGCGCAGGCCGCGGCGCCGTCCCCGGCGGGCCGGCGGTCAGGGGCCCAAACCCCGCCCCCGCTCAGGAATCCGGCGAGCGCAGTACTCGTAGATGGCCTCGGCGGGCGACTTCCATGGGGTGGGTGTCGCGGTCGCCGGGGCGGGAGGAGCCGACGGCGCCGGCGGCGCGTTCCTGGGGGCGGGCCGCCTCGCGTACGGCGTTCGCCAGGGCTTCGAGATCGTCGCCGCTGGGGCGGGGCGGGCCCGAGTCGAGGGCGAGGCGGACAACTTCCCAGCCGCGGGGCGCGGTCAGCCGCTCGGAGTGCTCGGCGCACAGGTCGTAGCAGTGCGGTTCGGCGTAGGTGGCGAGCGGTCCGAGCACGGCGGTCGAATCCGCATAGACGTACGTCAGCGTTGCGACGGCGGGGCGGCCGCACGCAGTGCGCGAACAGCGACGTACAGGGCTCACGACGTTGGACGGTACCGCACTCTTGAGCGGGCCGCGACGACTCTCCCCCGGCTCACCCAACCGTGTCGTCCCGCTTCGTCCGATGCGTCTGACCTGCACCCGCTCGACCTGACCTGGGCCGGGTGCGCCGGGGCGGACCGCGCGGGGCAAGGAATCCTGTCCCGACTCGATGCATTTCCGGCCATTCCGGGGTCGATCTGCGATCTCATGCGGGGAGGCAAACGAACTCAACGCGGACAGGTCCGGTCAGCCGACGACATGCCGCGTCTTGTCGCGCTCCCCGGTGCCGGGCGGCGCTCGACGGCTACGCTCGATGCTGATGGACAGTCCTGTACCTCCCCGACCGGCACAGCCGCGGCTCCGCCGCCGCGACCGCCACGGCCGCGGCATGCGCGGCCCGATCGCGCCGCCCCAGGTGCCGCTGTCGGTGACCCGCGCCGACGCGTTCGTGGATCTTGTCTATGACTCCCGGGACCGGCTGGAGCGGCGCTGGACGCAGCTCTCCCAGGTCGATTTCCTGGTCCTGGACGTGCCGGGTTTTGGCCCCGACGACGGGCCGGATGCGGCGGCCGACGAGGAGACCGTGCCGCTGGGCCGGGTGGTGCCGGCCGCGGGCGGATATCGCGACCGGATCGTGATCTACCGCAGGCCGGTGGAGATCCGTACGAAGAGCCGTGACGAACGGGCGCTGCTGGTCCATGAAGTGGTGGTCGAGCAGGTCGCCGAACTGCTGGGGCTGGCCCCGGAGTCGGTGGACCCGCGCTACGGCCAGGAGTGAGGCCGCCGCGCGGGTCCGTGGGAGCGTCCGCGCTCAATTCGTGAGGACCGACAGGTCCTGGCCCGCGGTCGGGACGAGGACCGAGCCCCGGTCGTCGGGCAGCGGCTGGACGGTGAAGGCGGGCACCCCGCCCTGGGGCCGGGAGAGCATCCGGGCGGCGTAGACGGGGCCACTGCCGGACTCCGGCTCCACGGTCAGGGCGTAGCTCCCCTTCAGGCCCGTCGGGCGCGGCGGGGCGACGTCGAGGCTGGTGCCGCCCTTGACCGTGTACGTCTTGGTGACCGGGGTCCCGCCGCCGCTGCCGGCCGACGCGGTGACCTTCACCTTGGCGTCCTTGCCCTTCTCGGGCGCGACCAGCGAGAGGGTGCTGTCCTTGCCGCGGTTGTCGACGGCGGAGGCGCGCTTCTCGACCGGCCGGGTCGCGGGGATGAACGCCATCTCCTGGTTGCCGCCCTTGCCGCGGGTCACCCGCAGCGCGGCCGCGACCGGGACCTTGGAGCCGCTGTCGGAGGGCGTGAGCACCAGCGAGCCGGCCTCGCCCTTGGTCAGGTTCTTGAGGTCCACCGCCGTGGTCATCCCGCTCTTGAGGTGCAGGGTCTCCAGACCGGCGGGCGTGATCAGCCCGGTCGGGGTGGCCAGTTGCACCTTCAGGTCGGCGTCGGACTCACCGGGGGCGAGGGCGACCAGCCGGACGGAGGTGGCGTCCTTCGGGATACCGGGCAGCACCACGCGCGGCGACGGGTCGGCGGCGGCCGGCAGCCAGTCGCTGCCGAGCTTGCTGTCGCTTGCCTGGACGGCGGCGCCGACCCGGCCCTCACGGGCGACGACGTGCAAGGACGCATTGGTGGTGGGGGAGTTGGTCAGGGTGGAGAGCAGTACGGGGACCGTGGTGTGCGGCGGGACGGTGATGTCCTCACCGGCCGAGCCTCCCAACGCCCCGTCCTTGCCGCGCAGTTCGAGGTCGACGACGGCCGGGGTCGAGTCGGGGTTGGTGAGGTGGACATAGTCCTGGCGGTCGTTGGCGGTGCTGACGCCGGGGAACCAGAACGTGGTGTCGGGGGTGGTGCAGCCCAGGCCGAGAAGGCCGCGGCCGGCGCCTGCGGCGACCGAGGTGGTCTGCTGGACGGTCCAGCCGGGGGCGAGGGTGCCGTCCGCCGTTCCCACCAGGGCGGGGGCGTCGGGGCTGTCGGTGGTCGTGGAGACCGGCAGGCCGGCCCGCTTGAGGGGCACGACGGGCTTGGTGTCGCGCGGGGCGACGGTCGTCTGCCCGGCGGCGGAGTCCGCACCGCTGTCCTTGCCGCCCTTGGAGTGCTTCCTGCCCTTGCCGTCGCCCGCGCCGCCGGCGTCCTTGACGGTCCCGGCGGGCAGCAGCTGCGCGGTGCCCTTCTTGCCGTCCGCGCCGGCGGCGGCTCCCGCGGGGGCGAAGGCGGTGTAGGCGGTCTCGCCGACCTCGGAGGAGGTCGGGGCCGGGCAGAGCAGCGCGGAGCGCTGTACGGGCAGCCGGGTGCCGCCGCGGGGCGCGTCCAGGTCGCCGCCGTCCGGGCCGGCCACGGCGGCGACGCCGGAGACGGCGGCCAGCGCCACGGCCACGCCGATCAGGGACATCATGGTGCGCTTCACTGCTGGTCGCTCCCGTCACGGCGCGGCTCGGGGTAGGAGCCGGAGTACCCCGGGTACTCGGTGCCGTCGTCGTAGGGCTGCTGGTGCTGCGGCCCGCCGTCGCCGTACTGCTGCTGTTGCCCGTACCCGTACGGGTCGTAGGCACCCGCCTGGTAGGGGTCAGCGGCGTACGGGTCGGCGGCCTGGTAGGGGTCGGCCGGCGGGTAGGGCTGCTGACCGTACTGCCCGGCCTGGTAGGGGTCGGCGGGTACGTAGGGCTGCTGCTCGCCGGGGTGGCCCGGCACAACGGGTCCGCCCTGCTGGACGGCCTGCCAGGCGTCGTACGACTGCTGCTGCGGCACCGCCCCGTACGGGTCGGCATACGGGTCGGCGTCCCCCATGGGCGGAACGGCCTGGGGCGTGCCCTCCGGGGCCGCGCCCTGGGCAGGGACCGCCGCGGCCGCCGGGTCGGCCGCCGGGTCGAACGGCTGCTCTCCGGGCCCGGCCCCGGGGATGCCGACGCCGGCCGCCTCGGGAGCACCGGCGGCCTCGGCCTGGGCCCGCAGGCGCCGGGCGCGACGGCCGTCGCCGGCCTGGGCCGCGGCCTGGGCCGCGGCCGCGTCCTCGGGCAGGTCGTCGTCGATCTCCCGGCGGCGGCCCGGCAGCGCCAGGACCACCAGGACGACGGCGAGCAGGCCCTGCGCCCACACCCAGAGGGTGTGGCCGATCGGGTTCTCGTGAGTGAGGTCGAGGGTGCCGCCGCCCGCCGGGAGCGCGAAGCCCTGGGCCCAGCCGTCGACGGTCAGCGGCTTGAGCGGGGTGCCGTTGAGCGTGGCCTGCCAGCCCTCGTCGGCGGTGTCCGCGAGACGCAGCACCCGGCCGTCGGTACCGCCGGGCACCTTGGTGTGCGCCTCGACGGGGCCGGACGGTACGGCGATGGGCGCGGCGGCCTCACCGGCGCTGGTGCCGTCCTTGGCCTCGCCCGCGACGATCGAGAGCCGCGAGACCCGCCGGTCGACGCGCCACAGGGCGCTGCCGTCGTCCTGGCTGAGCCGGGTCAGGCCCGGGGTCGAGTCCAGTACGCGGCCCATTTCGCGCGGCGCCCCGTCCCTGACCAGGACGTAGCGGACCGCGTAGCCGCCGAGCTGGTTGGTCTGGTCGGCGCCGGAGCCGGCCACGAGGTTGGCGACGATGCCGCCGAGCCGCTTGTCCTCGCCCGCTTCGGCGGCCAGATCGGCGTCACCGAGCCGGGCGCCGGAGCCGCGGACGAGGGAGTAGTCGACATGGCCCGGCTTGCCGTCGAGGACCAGGGTGCGGGCCCGGTCGGCGGTGCCGGACTCCTCGGCGACGAAGGCCGGGACCTGCTCCGGGGTGCGGCGCTCCAGCGGACCGGCCGCGCCGGTGATCATCCAGCTGGCCGCGGCGTAGAGCGGGGCGAGCCCGGACGCCAGCGCGATCAGCACGGCGACCGGCTGCTTCCAGCCGAAACCGAGGCTGGCCATCCGGGTGCGGATGCCCTCGGCGCCGATCACGGCGGCGCACAGCAGCGCCAGGCCGTAGACGAGCATCGCGGGCCCGGTCCAGCCGGAGCCGTTGCCCAGCGCCGCGAGCAGCAGACCGGTCAGGGCCACCGCCCAGGCGGTACGGATCGCGCGCTGCCGCCCGTCGCGCAGCGTCGCGGCGAGCGCGGCCAGCACGATGCCGAACAGCAGCACCCCGCCGATGGCCTTGGGGCCGCCGGGGCTGAGCCCGATGAGGTCGAGCACGGAGGCGGAGCCGGCGCCGTAGTCGAGCCCGGCTTCCTGGAAGAAGCGGGACGGCCGGGTCAGCAGCGACAGCGACCAGGGGGCGAGCACGACGAGCGGCGCGAGGACCACGACCAGGAAGCGCAGCCCGTACGCGACCAGCTGGTCGCGGCTGCCGTCGACGAAGCGCAGCACCAGCAGGCCGATACCGAGCAGCACCGCGATCGGCCAGACGACCGGGGTGAAGGCCATGGTGAAGGTGACCAGCAGCGTATACGCCCAGGTGGCACGCCAGCTGGGCCGGATTCCGGCCGGCAGCCGCAGTCCGCTCGCCGCGACGGCGGCGCGCGCCATCAGCGGCAGCAGGATGGCGAGGGCCGCGGTGCCCAGCCGGCCGCCGGCCAGCGCACCGGCGGCCGCGGGCAGGAAGGCGTACGCGATGCTCGCCCAGGCCCGCAGCAGCCGGGAGGCGACCAGCGGGCGGGAGGTGAAGTAGGCGGTGAGGCCGGCCAGCGGGACGGAGCAGACCAGCAGCAGGGTGACGGCGAAGCCGGTGGAGCCGAAGAAGATGCTCGACACCAGGGCCACGACCGCCAGGTAGGGCGGCGCGGAGGCGCTGCCGCCGACCCCGACCGCATGCCAGCTGTCGAGATACGCCGACCACAGGTCGGACACGCTGCCCGGCGTGGGCAGCATCGCACCGCCGGTGAGCGCGCCGGAGCCGAGCAGCCCGCGGCAGGCGATCAACGAGACCAGCAGCAGGACGAAGAACAGCAGCGGTGCGGGCTTGCGGGCGATCCGCTTGAGCCGGGCGAACTGCTCGATCTCCAGGAAGTCGGCGTCGTCGCCGCCGGGCCCGGACTCGACCGCGCCGTGCCGGCCGGCCGAGGCCACATCCGGTGCGGCGCGCCCGGCGAGGTTGCCGGCGACCTGTTCGACGGTGGCCCGCACGGTCGCGCCGGGCGGCGGGAAGAGCGGCCGCAGTTCGCTCGTATCGACCGCGGGGCGGCCTCTCTTCTTCCGTGCGGCGAGGATCTTGCCGGGCCGCAGCAGGGTGCCGAAGAGTCCGGCGAGTTCGTCGAGCGCCTGGCCCGGGACCTTGCCGACGAGGTAGGCGATGACCCGCAGGAAGGTGCCGAGCAGCAGCCGCAGCAGGACGTACGGGAGGATCGCGCCACGGGTGTTGGTGAGCAGGGTGTAGACGGCGCCGGCCTTGTCGACCCGGTGCGGGTTGGCGACCGAGCGGCCGACGCAGTCGATGGGACGGCGCTCGCGGGCGGCGGCCTCGGCATGGCGCAGGATCGCGTCCGGTGCGACCAGGACCTGGTGGCCGGCGGCCTGGGCACGCCAGCACAGATCGACGTCGTCGCGCATCAGGGGCAGCCGGCGGTCGAAGCCGCCCAACTCCTCGTAGACGTCACGGCGGATGAGCATGCCGGCGGTGGAGACGGACAGCACGGGGCGTACCTGGTCGTGCTGGCCCTGGTCCTGTTCGCGGCGGTCCAGGCCGGTCCAACGGCGACCGCTGCGGGCGATGCTGACACCGGCTTCGAGCAGCTGCCGGCGGTCGTACCAGCTGCGCAGCTTGGGGCCGACGATCACCGTGGAGGGGCTGGCGTCGGCGACCCGCAGCAGCTCGGCGAGCGCATCCGGCTCGGGCGCGCAGTCGTCGTGCAGCAGCCACAGCCACTGGACCGGTTCGCCGTGCGGCAGCTCCGGCATCTCGTACGCCTCGTCGCGCCAGGTGCGGCTGACCGGGTCCCAGCCGCTGGGGCGGCGCAGGTACGGCAGGTCGTCGGGGGTGAGTTCGGGGGCCGTACGGACGGCTTCGTCGACGGCGGTGCCGAACCCGGAGCGGCGGGCGAGGTGCAGCACCCGCTGGTCCCCGATGGCCTCGGCGAGCAGCTGGGCGGAGTGGTCCGCGCTGCCGGTGTCGGCGCCGATGGCGTTCTGCACCGGGCGCTCCTGGCCGAGCAGGCCGGTGAGCGCTTCGGGCAGCCAGCGGGCACCGTCATGGGAGACGATCACGGCGGTGACGACGTGCCGCGGGAACTCTGGGGTGGCGGCTGCATATGAGGCGGCCTGGGCCGCCGACTGGCTGTGCACGGACATCGAGGTACGGGCCCTCCGGACCCGGGAGTTCGGGACCCGCGGCGAAGTCGCGCTGGGCCCCCGCCCCCCGGAAGACACTGCGACGGACTACGAGGCGACGCGCGCGCCCTGTAGGGCGGCGGCGCATCTCGGACGGGGCCCCACACTAATGGTTCGCGCCGGTGCCCCGACCGGGTCCGTACACAGCAGTCCGCCTCCGGCGCGCAGGTCGCTGGAGGCGGAGTGTTCGCTATAGGGGGATATGGGGAGTTGAGGTGGTGCGGCGACGTGGTCCATGAAGCCGCGCCCGGTCGGTCCGGCGGGCTGCCCTGTCATCGTCAGACGGCAGCCTTCTTCAGTCGGCGCCGCTCGCGCTCGGACAGGCCGCCCCAAATGCCGAAGCGCTCGTCGTTGGCGAGCGCGTACTCAAGGCATTCGGACCGGACTTCGCAGGCGAGGCAGACCTTCTTGGCCTCGCGGGTGGAGCCACCCTTCTCCGGGAAGAAGGACTCGGGGTCGGTCTGGGCGCACAGTGCGCGCTCCTGCCAGCCGAGCTCCTCATCCGCCTCCTCGACCAGCAATTCCTGGAACAGCTCGGTCATGTGCGCCCCTCGTCTGTCTTTACGTCCCCGTGATCAAGCCGTGATCGATTTCGGCTGAACGACACGAGTGAAATTACAAGTGTGGTGATCCGGGCCAGTCAAGCCGAGATCTGCTATTGGGCCTCTTATTCACTCGGCGGAACCAAGCGTATGCGGAAAGTGTTCAAATCTGTAAAAACCAGGACACTTCCCCGGGCGTGCCACCCGGCACATCCTCGTTGCTCACCAAGACGCGATCAGGCGGCATTCACGTTGCACCGCGCGCGCCGAAGCGGGGAAGATCACAGATGGATCACGGGACCGCAGCGGCGTTTGGAGGTGCGGTTGCCGGTCGATGTCTCCGCGTCGAGAGCTGCACAAACCTTTCTCCGGGCGGAGTAACCGGATGAGGTGAAAGATTTACGGCAAACCAGTCATCCAGTTGACATCGCGGCGTGAACCCGGTCTCCTGGACCGCATGCCAGTGACTCCCGCGCTCCGACTGACCCGTGCCTACGGGTCGCTCTGCGCTGCGCAGGCTCGCTGTCGCTGTTCCAGCTGTCGAAGCCACTGAGCTCCAGCTTTTTCGCTCGCACCACCCCGCAGCGCCCCTGCTCCGCGTCGCCGCGCCGTGCCCCCCACAGGGAGAGCCAGCGCCGTGCCGCAGTCCTCCCCCAGCTACGGCTGGGACCCCAGCGCCTTGGCCGAGGAACCCGAACCCCCATGAACAGCGACGTCCAGATCGCCGGCGACCCGCTCGCCATCCCCCACCTGCTGCCGCCCGTTGCCTCGCACCCGTCCACCGTCGCCGGCTTCGCGGGGCTGGCCCGCTCGATCGCCGCCGACCGCGCCGCATGGGCGCCGCTCGTCCGCTACGACACCACGTCCCGCTGGTATCACCGGCTGCGTGCGGTTCCCCAGGCTCTCGGCTCCGCCCCCAAGCTCTCGGCTCCGCTCGAGCAGGGGGGACCCCCATACGCAGGGGAGGCCCCGATCGGCTACGAGGTGTGGCTGCTGAGCTGGGTGCCGGGCCAGGGCAGCGGCCGGCACGACCACGGGGCGTCCTCCGGTGTGCTGACCGTCCTGGAAGGCGAGTTGACCGAGCACGCCGGGACCGGACCCCGTACGCTCGCGGCCGGCGCCCAGCGGGTGTTCGCACCCGGCTACGTCCACGAGGTCGTCAACGACGCGCTGGCCCCCGCCGTCAGCCTGCACATCTACTTCCCGGGCCTGACCAATATGCCGATGCACCCCAGTCAGGCGTCGGTCTCCGGGGGCGCGGCCGCCGCGTCCGAGGTGCTGGCCCCCTGACAACCGGTCGTGCGCCCCTGCCATGCTGGGGCCATGCGAATCGTGGTTCTGGCCGGCGGTATCGGCGGCGCCCGCTTTCTGCGGGGACTGAAGGCAGCGGCTCCGGACGCGGACCTCACCGTCATCGGCAACACCGGCGACGACATCCATCTGTTCGGGCTCAAGGTGTGCCCCGACCTCGACACCGTGATGTACACGCTCGGCGGTGGCATCAACGAGGAGCAGGGCTGGGGCCGCACCGACGAAACCTTCCGGGTGAAGGAGGAGTTGGCCGCCTACGGCGTCGGCCCCGAGTGGTTCGGGCTCGGTGACCGGGACTTCGCCACCCATATCGTGCGGACCCAGATGCTGGGCGCCGGATATCCGCTCAGCGCCGTCACCGAGGCGCTGTGCGCACGCTGGAATCCCGGAGTGCGGCTGCTGCCGATGTCCGACGACCGGGTCGAGACCCATGTCGCGATCGACGAGATGGGCGAGCGCAAGGCGGTCCACTTCCAGGAGTACTGGGTGCGGCTGCGTGCCTCGGTGCCGGCGCATGCCGTGGTGCCGGTCGGCGCGGACCAGGCCAAGCCCGCACCGGGCGTACTGGAGGCCATCGCCGAGGCGGATGTGGTGCTGTTCCCGCCGTCCAACCCGGTGGTCAGCATCGGGACGATCCTGGCGGTGCCGGGCATCCGTGAGGCCATCGCGGACGCCGGGGTGCCGGTGATCGGTCTCTCGCCGATCGTCGGCGACGCCCCCGTGCGCGGGATGGCCGACAAGGTGCTGGCGGCGGTGGGCGTGGAGGCGACCGCCGCGGCCGTCGCCCGCCACTACGGCTCCGGGCTGCTGGACGGCTGGCTGGTCGACTCCGTGGACGCGGATGCCGTGGCCGAGGTCGAGTCGGCCGGGATCCGCTGCCGGGCCGTGCCACTGATGATGACCGACCTGGACGCCACGACCACGATGGTGCGCGAGGCACTGGCCATGGCCGAGGAGGTCCGGGCGTGAACGGCGCCACCGAGGTGCCCGCGTTCCGGGTGTGGGCGCTTCCGGGCGTGCCCGAGGTGCGGCCCGGCGATGACCTCGTCAAGCTGATCGCCGCGGCGGCGACCGCCGAGGGTCTGCCCCAACTCGCCGACGGTGACGTGCTGTTGGTGACCTCGAAGATCGTCAGCAAGGCCGAGGGCCGGGTGGTCGAGGCCACCGACCGCGAGGCGGCGATCGACCGGGAGACGGTGCGGGTGGTGGCGCGGCGCGGCCCCCTGCGGATCGTGCAGAACCGGCAGGGCCTGGTGATGGCCGCGGCCGGCGTGGACGCCTCCAACACCCCGTCGGGAACGGTGCTGTTGCTGCCGGAGGACCCGGACGCCTCGGCGCGCGCCCTCCGGGCGGGCCTGCGCACCGAGCTCGGCGTCGATGTCGGCGTCGTCATCAGCGACACCTTCGGGCGGCCGTGGCGCAACGGCCTCACCGATGTCGCCATCGGGGCTGCCGGGGTGCGGGTGCTGGACGATCTGCGCGGCGGCACGGACACGTACGGCAATCCGCTCAGCGCGACGGTGGTGGCCACCGCCGACGAACTGGCCGCCGCGGGCGACCTGGTGAAGGGGAAGGCCGCCGGGCTGCCGGTCGCGCTGGTGCGCGGGCTCCCCCATGTCGTCGAGGAGGCGGGCGACGGCGCCGGGGCACGCGTCATGGTGCGCAGCGCCGAGGACGACATGTTCCGGCTGGGCACCTCGGAGGCCGTACGGGAAGCGGTGACGGCGCGGCGTACGGTGCGCGCCTTCCGCACCGAGCCGGTCGATCCGGGGGCGGTCCGGCGCGCGGTGGCGGCGGCGCTCACGGCCCCGGCGCCGCATCACACCACGCCGTGGCGGTTCGTCCTCCTGGAGTCGCCGCAGGCGCGGGTGCGGCTCCTGGACGCGATGCGGGACGCCTGGATCGAGGATCTGCGGGGTGACGGCAAGTCGGAGGAGTCCATCGCCAAGCGGGTGCGGCGGGGCGACGTGCTGCGTACCGCGCCATATCTGGCGGTGCCGTGCATGGTGATGGACGGCTCGCACAGCTACCCCGATGCGCGGCGCAGCGCCGCGGAGCGCGAGATGTTCGTCGTGGCCCATGGCGCGGGAATCCAGAACTTCCTGGTCGCGCTGGCGGGCGAACGCCTGGGCTCCGCCTGGATCTCGTCGACGATGTTCTGCCGGGACGTGGTCCGCGAGGTGCTGGGGCTCCCCGAGAACTGGGAGCCGATGGGGGCGGTGGCCGTCGGACATCCGGCGGCAGCACCGGCGCCCCGTCCGGCGCGGACCGCCGACGACTTCGTCGTCGTGCGCTGATCCTGCCTTCGCCGCGGAGTCAGAGCCGGGCGATGTCCCCCACGGGGAACCGTGGGGCGCGGCGCGGCGGGACGCGGCCGGACAGCAGGATCAGCCGGGCCGCGCGGTGCCGCTGGCCCTCGTACGGGGCGAGGAGTTCGAGCATCTCCTCATCGGTGGTGCCGCGGTGGCCGGTGAGGGCATAGCCGATGATCTTCGGCAGATGGAGATCGCCGACCGTGATCGCGTCCGGTGCGCCGAGGGTGCGCTGGAGGGTCTCGGCGGCCGTCCAGGGGCCGATGCCCGGTATCGCCGTCAGCCGGCGGGTGGCGTCCGCGAGATCCATCCGCGCGGCCTCCTCCATCCGGCGGGCGGCCCGCACGGCGCGCAGGATCGTGGACGAGCGCTTGGCGTCGACGCCCGCGCGGTGCCACTCCCAGGAGGGGATCAGCGCCCAGCCGCGCGGGTCCGGCATCACCCGCATCCGTTCCCAGGGGCCGGGGGCGGGCTCGCCGTGCCGCTGGAGCAGGAGCCGCCAGGCGCGGTAGGCCTCGTCGGCGGTGACCTTCTGCTCCAGGACCGAGGGGATCAGCGACTCCAGGACCAGACCGGTCCGCGCGAGCCGGACGCCGGGGTGGCGGCGGCGGGCCTCATGGACGATGCGGTGCCGGGCGGTCAGTTCCGCCGGGTCGTCGGACTCCCCCAGCAGGTCGGGCAGGTGGTCCAGCAGCCAGTCGGCGCCCGGGCCCCAGGCCTCGGCCTCGACGCCACCGTCGGACGGGCGGGCCGCGACGCGCAGCGTGCCGGGGCCCTGGGGCGTACGGCAGGCCCGCCACAGCTCGCCGCCGCGCGCCGCGAACGCGGGGTCGCCGGGACCGCGCCGCAGCACACCCAGCGTGCGGTGCAGGTCGAACGGGCCGGGCGGAAGCCAGGTGCGGGCGGGCATGCGGCCAGATTAGGCGATGCGGCCGGGGCGGTGCCGGGGCCTGTGGACAACGGGGGCGGGACGCCGGTGACCGGCCTGTCAGGACGGGGGCAGGCCCCCGTTTCAGGACGAGGGCAAGCCCCCGGTGACCGGCTTACTGGTCGGAGGAGAAGCGCACCGACCCGGCCGGGATGTCGGCGTCGCACCAGATGCGGATGCCGCCGCGCAGTTCGTTGTCGGCGCCGATCCGCGCGCCGTCGCCGATGACCGCGCCGTCCAGGACCGTACGGGCCCCGATGCGCGCGCCGGCGCCGATCAGCGAGTCACGGATCTGGGCGCCCTCCTCGATGACCGCCCCTTCGAGGACGGCGCTGCCGTCGATCCGGGCGCCGGAGCCGATGACGGTGCGCGGGCCGGCGACGGTGCCGCCGGTGAGCTTGGCGTCGGGGGCGACCTCGGCGCTCTCCAGCACCAGGCGGTCCCCGCGGCGGCCGGGCACCGCCGGGGACGGGGCGCGGCCCAGGACCAGGTCGGCGGAGCCGCGGACGAAGGCCTGCGGGGTGCCGAGGTCGAGCCAGTACGTGGAGTCGACCATGCCCTGGAGGTGGGCGCCCTCGGCGAGCAGGCCGGGGAAGGTCTCGCGTTCGACGGAGACCGGGCGGCCGGCCGGGATGGTGTCGATGACCGACCGGTTGAAGACATAGGCGCCGGCGTTGATCTGGTCGGTGACGATCTCTTCGGGGGTCTGCGGCTTCTCCAGGAAGGCGGTGACCCGGCCGGTGTCGTCGGTGGGCACCAGGCCGAAGGCGCGCGGGTCCTCGACCCGGGTGAGGTGCAGCGAGACATCGGCGCCGGAGGTGCGGTGGGTGCCGACGAGGGCCGCGATGTCCAGGCCGGTGAGGATGTCACCGTTGAAGATCAGTACCGGGTCGTCGGGACCGGAGTGCAGACGCGAGGCGACATTGCGGATGGCGCCGCCGGTGCCCAGCGGCTCGTGCTCGGTGACGTACTCCAGGTGCAGGCCCAGCGCCGACCCGTCGCCGAAGTACGGCTCGAAGACCTCGGCGAGGTAGGAGGTGGCGAGGACGATGTGCTCGACGCCGGCGGCCCGGGCGCGGGCCAGCTGATGGGTCAGGAACGGCACACCGGCCGCCGGGACCATCGGCTTGGGCGTATGCACCGTCAGCGGGCGCAGCCGGGTGCCCTTACCGCCGACCAGGAGGATCGCTTCAGTCACTGTGTCCTCTGTTCGCTTCTCCGCCCGCGCAGCGCAGCGGTGCGGCTCTCGTCGTCGACCACAGCCCGGCGGCTGCACGTGCGACGCTCACGGTGGCTTGTCTGCTTCCTGCTGGGGTCGGCCGATCGGCGGACCAGTGTAGGCAGACGGGCTTCCGGTCTCCTTCGGCGGTGGGGTTCCCCCGCGCTGTTCAGGCCACGGGGCGGCGCGGGGCCCGGGGCACGAACGTCGTGGTCGCTCAGACGTGTCAAAGGCGGGAACGGTTCAGTGGTCCCTGCAACATGCACCATGACGAACGCCCGCAAACCCGTGCACTGCCGCCGGGCGGCCGCGGCAGATCAGCGGCCCTGGAGCCCGGCAGCGGCGAGACGGGCGGCACCGAGCTTGTTGTAGAGATGCAGGCCCGGGCAGTCGGTGGTGAAGCCGTCCCGGTGGCCGGAAATGACGTGCAGCGGGACCTTGGAGCCCTTGGGGAAGCGGTTTCCGCCGGCGGACAGCAGCTTGGTCATCTTGCGCGGATCGACGCCGTACAGGCCGAGCTTCCAGGCCGTCAGACGGGCGATGGCGTCGACGGCGGGCCGGGGCGGCTCGTCGTCGGTGAAGGTGCCGAGGACGGCGATGCCGGTGCTGTCGGCGTTGAAGCCGAGGGTGTGGGCGCCCATGACGGGCTTGGCGACGCCGCCCGCCCGGCCCTCGTAGACCGTTCCGCACTTGTCGATGAGGAAGTTGTAGCCGATGTCCCGCCAGCCGTTGCTCTTGACGTGGAAGCGGTACATGGCGCGGATCAGCGCGGGGGCCTCGTCGCAGGTGTAGTCGTTGCCGGAGCCGCTGTGGTGGACGAAGGCGGCGCGGACGGTGTGGGTATAGATGAAGGCCTTCTCCCGCAGGTCCTCGTCGGCGCCCCAGCCTGCCCGGGTGACGATCCGGGGGCGTGCTCCGACGAAGGCGCGGGGCGGGGACAGCAGGCCCGCCGCGGCGATATCGGCCAGGGAGGCGACCTGGTCGAGGGCCGGGATCTCGGTGGCGCCGAGCGGGGTGAGCAGGGCGTTGGCAGCGGAGGCCGCGGCCGCACCGGTGCTGATCGGGGCGGGCGGGTCGGCGTGCGCCCCGCGGAGGGCGCGCGGGGTCCGGCCGGGGTCGACGAGTTCCAGCCGCAGCCCGGACGGGACGGCGGCCGGTGCGCGGTCGCCGTTCTCGGGGGTGATGCGCAGTTGGACGGCGTCGGAGTCGCCCACCCACAACGGCGAGGTGCTGCCCCGTACGTCGCTGCCGTGCCGTTCGGCGGAGCCGAGGTCGGGGGCGTCGTCGTTGTGGACCTGGACGTCCTGCCAGTCGGACCACCTGGTGGTGCCGGTGGCGCGGGTGCGGACCCGGACCCCGCCGTGCAACGCGGCGGCGGCGTCGTCCCAGACCACCCCGAGGAGGGAGAACGGGTGCACGGTACGGGCGGGCAGACCGAGCGTCCTGGGCGCGGGCACCGTCGCGGAGTCGCGGTCGGTGGCGTCGGGGGCGGCTGCGCCGAGCGTCGCCACCGGCAGGGACTGGGTGCTGCCGGGCAGGTCGCCGGTGCTCGCGGCACGCGGCGCTGCGGCCGGGACGGGAGCGGTGCTCGCACCGGCCGTCGGTGCGAGGGGCAGGGCGAGGGCGGCGGTGCACACGGCGCCGAGACAGGTCACGAGGAAGGGGCGCATGGACAAAATCCTGGACATGTCCGGACCGAACGCGCCAATGGTGACCTGACAGGACATCGGCCGATCCGGTGGCCCCGGCCCGTTCCGCCCGACCCGCCGTCAGCCGCCGCCGCGCGTACCCTGGCCGCGATGAACGCCACCGATCGCACCCCCGCCGACCTGCTGAGTTCCGCGCTCGCCGCGGACCCGGCCCGCCCGCTGGTGACCTTCTACGACGACGCCACCGGCGAGCGTGTGGAACTGTCCGTCGCCACCTTCGCCAATTGGGTGGCCAAGACCGCCAACTACCTCCAGGGCGATCTGGCCGCCGAGCCCGGCGACCGGCTCGCGCTGCTGCTGCCCGCGCACTGGCAGACCGCCGTCTGGCTGCTGGCCTGCTCGTCGGTGGGCGTGGTCGCGGAGGTGGACGGCGATCCGGCCGCCGCCGATCTCGTCGTCGCCGGGCCCGACCGGCTCGACGCGGCGCGCAGCTGCTCCGGGGAGCGGGTGGCGCTGGCGCTGCGCCCGCTGGGCGGCCGTTTCCCGCAGCCGCCGGAGGGCTTTGCGGACTACGCCGTCGAGGTGCCGGCCCAGGGCGACCGGTTCGCCCCGTTCGCGCCGGTGGACCCGGGGGCCGCGGCCCTGGTGGTGGGCGGCGAGGAGCTGACCGGCGCCGGTATCGGGGCGCGCGCCCTGGCCGACGCGGCGGCGGCCGGGACGCCCGAGGCGCCGCGGGTGCTGTCGGGGCTGCCGTACGACAGCTGGCAGGGCCTGTCGTACGGGCTCTACGCCCCGCTGGCGACCGGTGGTTCCGTGGTGCTGTGCCGCCACGCCGACCAGCTGGGCGCGGATGCCGCGGCCACCCGGGAGAGCAGCGAGAAGATCACCTTCAGGGCGCCGTCGCCGCACTGAGCGGCGCTCCCCCGTCCGGCGGACCGGCAGCGCCCGTGGCGGGCCGGTTCGCCGGTTTCGGTCCATGATCTTGAGTACGTACCACCATGCGCGGGGTTCGTCCGTCTCCTGTTCCGTCCGGGCTCCTCGTGCGGGCGCGAGACCGACTCCATGAGGGATGGACGCACAGGTGACCGATACCCCCGAGCCTCCACGGTTCGCCGGCTGGGACGAGCGCCCCGCGGGACCCGGACGGCCGGGGTGGCGAGGCATCCTGCCGGTCCACAGGCGCTGGCGGCGCTGGGCCGCGCTCGGGGCGGCCGGTGTCCTGCTGGCCGGGGCCGGGAGCGGCTGGGCGGTGTACACCAAGCTCAACGGCAATATCCACACCGACAGCGCCACCGAGCGAGAGCTGCGGAAGTGGGAGTCCGAGCGGCCCCCCGCGGGCCCGCCGAACGCCAGGAACGTCCTGCTGATCGGCTCCGACAGCCGGATGGGCGGCAACCGCCAATACGGCAGCAGCAGCGGCCAGCGCTCGGACACCATGATGCTGCTGCACCTTGCCGCGGACCGGAAGAGCGCCACCGTGGTGAGCATCCCGCGCGATCTGATGGTGGACGTGCCGCACTGCAAGCGCCCGGACGGCACGGAGACCGAACTGCGGACGGCCCAGTTCAACGCGGCGTTCGCGCTCGGCGGCGCGGCCTGCACGATCCGTACGCTCGAAAAGCTGACCGACATCCGCATCGACCACTACTTGATCATCGACTTCGTCGGCTTCAAGAACATGGTGGACGCGGTGGACGGCGTCGAACTCTGTCTGCCCCGTCCGGTGCACGACGCCGAAGCGCATCTCACCCTGCCCGCGGGCCGGCAGACCCTGCACGGTGAGGCCGCGCTCGGATACGTACGCGCCCGCAAGAGCCTCGGCAACGGCAGCGACACCCAGCGTATGCAGAGACAACAAGACTTTCTTGGCGCTCTCGTGAAGAAAGTGCAGAGCAATGGTGTCCTGCTCAATCCGACCCGGCTGTATCCGGTGTTGGATGCCGCGACGAGTTCACTGACCACGGATGCCGCGCTGGCTTCCCTCAAGGAGCTGTACGAATTGGTGCGCAGTGCCCGCAGCATTCCCGCCGACCGGGTCCAGTTCATGACCGTGCCGCGCCGGGAGTACCGCTACGATCCCAATCGCGATGAGCTGGTCCAGCCGGACGCCGGCCGGCTCTTCGGGCAACTGCACGGGGATCTTCCGGTGACGGTGAAACCCCCGCCCGGCACCGGGAAGAAACCGGTCCGCGCGGGAGGCGGATCCCCGGCCGGCCGGACGGACGGCGCACCCTCGCCGTCGCCGAGTTCGGGCCCGGCCATTCCCGGGACGACGGTGGCACACGGGATCTGCGAATAAAGATGCCGCAAAGTACGCCTGGTGACTCGAATGGATTGGGCGGATTGCCCAGTTGTAGGCAAGTGGAATTTGTCACGAGCGTCGCGGGGCGCTGAACTGGGCGGATAGTGTGAGCGATCCGGTCGCAGGACCAGCTGACCGATGACCATGCAATGCACGATCGACCGACCGAGCGCCTTGAGGGGATGGCGCCGCGTGGCACCGACGGAGGACTCAAGGCACCGTGGACGCGCAAGGCCGTGGGCGGGCGGGCGACAACAATGTCGACCCCGCCGATCAGTGGGTGTTCGACCCGAACACCGGCAATTACGAGCTGCGACTTGACCCTGCCGGTCAAGGCGCCGCTCGGCCCGCCGACCGCAAGACGGCCGGCTCCAGACGTGCCGCGAGCAAGTCGGGCGGCGACACCGACACCCGGCCGCTGCCGACCCAGCGCGGCCGCCGGGGCGAGAGCACCGATGCCGACGAACGCGCCGGTGGCGGGCGGGCGGCCCGGCGGGCGGCCGGCAGCCGTACGGCGTCGGCCGCGGGCCCGGCGAGCCGCCGGAAGCGCAAGCCGCAGAAGTCCGGGAAGAAGAAGGCGCTGTACTGGACGGCCGGTGTGGTGGGCTTCGTCCTCGTCGCCGGCTGCGGTGGGGCGTTCTACCTCTACCAGCAGCTGAACGGCAACATCTCCAAGGTCGATGTCGGCGTGGAGAACGACGCGGTCTCCGACGGCCCGGTCAACGTCCTCATCATCGGGACGGACTCCCGCTCCGGGAAGGGCAATGCGGGCTACGGCGACGCCGGCAGCGTGGGGCACGCGGACACCACGATCCTGATGCACATCTCCAAGGACCGGTCGAACGCCACCGCGCTGAGCATCCCGCGCGACATGATCACCGACATCCCGAACTGTCCGACGAAGCAGAAGGACGACTCGACGAAGAACATCCCCGGCGAGCAGGGGGTGCGCTTCAACACCAGCCTGGGCCAGGAGGGCCGGGACCCCGGCTGCACCTGGCGCACCGTCGAGAAGCTGACCGGGCTGAAGATAAATCACTTCATGATGGCCGACTTCAACGCGGTCAAGGAACTGTCCAACGCGGTCGACGGCGTCGAGGTGTGTGCGGGCAAGGACATCAACGACCCCAAGTCGCACCTGAAGTTGAAGGCCGGCCGGCACATCGTCAAGGGCGAGCAGGCGCTGGCATTCGTCCGTACCCGGCACACCGTCGGCTTCGGCAGCGACCTGAGCCGTATCGAGCTGCAGCAGCAGTTCCTCAGCTCGCTGATCCGCAAGCTGAAGTCCAGCGCCTTCAGCAGCCCCGGCAAGCTCTACGACGTCAGCCAGGCGGCGACCAAGGCACTCACCGTCGACACCGGTATCGGTTCCGCGAGCAAGCTGCTGGACTTCGGTACCGACCTCAAGAAGGTCGACATCGACAAGGTCACCTTCGCCACGGTGCCGGTGCTGGACAATCCCAAGGACCCGGCCACCGTCATCCTGGACAAGACCAAGGCGGACCCGCTGTTCGCGATGGTCCGGGCCGACCACACCCTGGCCAAGGGCAAGAAGGGCAAGGGCAAGAAGTCCGGTCCGGTGAAGAAGGCCCCGCCCGAGCAGGTACGGGTCGACGTCACCAACGGCGGCGGGCCGATCGGCTCGGCGCAGGAGACCGTGGACTGGCTGCAGAACAGCAAGGCCGCCAAGCTCTCCACCAACGCGGGCAACGCCCCGGCGAAGCTGGCCGCCACCCGCCTCGAATACGCGCCCAACCAGGCCGACCAGGCCGCCACTCTGGCCGACTGGATGGGGCTGCCCAAGAGCGCGCTGAAGAAGTCGTCGCAGAACGCCGGTGACCGCGAGCCGATGAAGCTCGTCCTCGGCAAGGACTTCAAGGCACCGGGCTCACCGATCGAGGCACCGACCGAAACCCCGGACGGGGTGCAGAACGTCAATGCAGATGACAAGAACATCTGCGCGAAGTGACCTGAGCGGGATCCGGCCGCCCCGCCGAGGCGCCGAGCGCACCATCGGACGGACAACGGGGAGAGGGCCAGATGCGGCAGAGCAGTGTGCGTGGTGACCGATCACGCCGGCGACGCCAGCCGGATGCACAGGAGCTGGGCTGGGACGACGGTCTGTACGAGGACAAGGGGCTGCCGCCGGACGCCCCCGGCTGGACGCCCCCCGCCGGGGGCGGTGTGTCCTCCGGCGACGGCAACCCCGCAGGGGGCGGCGGGCACCGCAAAGGGGGCGTGCCGCGCCGCGGCAAGGGCCGCAAGGTGCTGCGCTGGACCGCCCTCACCCTCGCCGTCCTGATAGTGGGCGGCGCGGGCGCCGGGTACTGGTACTACGAGCACCTCAACGCGAACCTCCGCAAGGCCCCGCGGTCCCTGGGCGGGGACGGCCTGAAGAAGCCGGACCCCAACGCCTTCGGGCAGAGCCCGCTGAACATCCTGCTGCTGGGTTCGGACGGCCGGAACAGCAAGGCGAACATCAAGCTCGGCGGCGCCCGGCAGGACGCGGACCGCAAGCCGCTCGCCGACGTGCAGATGCTGCTGCACGTCTCCGCGGACCGCAGCAACATGTCGGTGATCTCCATCCCGCGGGACACCCGGGTGACGATCCCGCAGTGCACGGACCCGAAGACCCACGAGGTCTATCGGCAGACCTCCGCGGCCATCAACCAGTCGCTCCAGCACGGCGGTCCGGGCTGCACCCTCGCCACCTGGCAGGAGCTGACCGGCGTCTACATCGACCACTTCATGATGGTCGACTTCTCCGGCGTGGTGGATATGGCGGACGCCATCGGCGGTGTCCCGGTCTGCGTCGACAACAACGTCTACTCGCACGACAGCAAGGGCCACGGCAGCGGGCTGAGGCTCACCAAGGGCACCCACTCCGTCAAGGGCATCCAGGCGCTGCAGTGGCTGCGCACCCGCTACGGCTTCGAGGACAACACCGACATCGGCCGGGCCAAGGCCCAGCACATGTACATGAACTCGATGGTCCGCCAGCTGAAGAAGGGCACCAAGCTCACCGACCCGGGGCAGCTGCGTGATCTGGCGGAGGCCGCGACCAAGTCGCTGACCGTCGACAACGGGCTCGACACCGTCAAGAAGCTCTACGACCTGGGCGGCGACCTCAACCGGGTGCCGACCAAGCGCATCACGATGGTCACCATGCCCTGGCAGTACAGCTCCGACGAGTCGTACGTCATGCCCAAGCCCGGCGACGCGGAGGCGACCTTCGCGCTGCTGCGCAACGACACCGCGCTGGACGGCAAGGACAAGAAGAAGAAGGCGACGCCGGACCCCGAACCGTCAACTCCCAAGGGCCGGCTGAAAGTTGTGGTGCAGAACGGCACCAACAGCACGGTGAACGGGCCGGTCTCCGGCCGCGCGTCGGTCGTCCAGCAGCGGCTGTCCGGCCTCGGCTACACCGCGGCAGGGACCGACTCCGCGCTCACCACCCAGGCCGACACCACCCTCACCTACCGGGACAAGGGTCGGCGGGGCGACGCCCTGGCGCTGGCGAAGGCGCTCGGACTGCCCAAGGGCGCGGTCCGGGAGTCCAGTTCGGCGACCGGGATGCGGCTGGTGGTCGGCAACGACTGGCGTAACGGCTCGGCGTACCCGAAGAAGTCGGGCGACGAGAAGGGCGCCGACAAGGCGCCGGACAGCGCGGATGCGCTCAACGGCGAGGACTCCAAGGCCTGCATGAAGGTGAATCCGCAGTACACCTTCTGATCCGCGGACACCTTTCAGGGCGGCCGTCGGCCCCCCTGCTTGTTTTTTCCCCGCCGCCCACCCCCCTTCGGGGGGTGGGCGGGTGTGGAGGGGAGGTTCCCGCAGCAGGCCGGGCCGGCTGCTCTGCCCCGGCCGCGGAAACCCGGCCGGTCAGCCTCGGCCCCGGAATCCGGGCCTGCTCGGCCCCGCCCGCCAGGACCTACTCGGCCCCGCCCGCCGGAGCCATGACCGCCGGGCGGCGGCTGGCGATGACCCTCTTGGCGAGGGAGCGGGGGCTGGTCAGGAAGCCCACGCCCCAGGCCATGTGCATGGTTGCCAGGGCGAGGGGGACCTGGGCGCGCGCCTTGAGCGACAGGCCCTTGCCTGCGGGCACCGACCCCGCGGCGATGGCCGCGAGATAGCCGGCCGGGACGACCAGGGCCCAGGGGGTGACCGCAGCGCCGGCCACCAGGCCCGCCGCGATGGCGCACACCGCGGTCGGCGGCGCGAGATAGCGCAGATTGATCGAACCGGCGTGGTAACGGGCCACGACATGGCGCCACTTGCCGTAGTCCTTGTACTGCTTGGCCAGCGCCTTGATGCTCGGCCGCGGGCGGTACTGCACCCGCAGCTCGGGCGAGAACCAGATCTGCCCGCCGGCCTCACGGATACGGAAGTTCAGCTCCCAGTCCTGGGCACGGATGAACTCCTCGTTGTAGCCGCCCTGCTGCTCCAGCGCCTCGCGCCGGAACACCCCGAGATAGACCGTCTCGGCAGGTCCCGCCTGCCCGCCCGTGTGGAAGGCGGCATTGCCCACACCGATCCTGGAGGTCATCGCGGCGGCGACCGCGTCCTCCCAGGCGTTCTCCCCCTCGGCGTGCATGATGCCGCCGACATTCGCGGCGCCGGTCTCCTCCAGGAGGCGCACGGCGGTGGCGATGTAGTTCGGCGAGAGCATGCCGTGGCCGTCGACACGGACCACGACCGGGTGCCGGGACGCCTTGATCGCGGCGTTCAGCGCGGCGGGGGTACGGCCGGTGGGGTTCGGCACCGTGTGCACCCGGGCGTCTTCGGCGACGAGCTCGGCGGCGATCTCGTCCGTACGGTCCGCGGACGGACCGAGGGCGATCACCACCTCCATCTCACCGGCGTACTCCTGCTCCAGGATGTGCCGGACCGAATTGCGCAGGTGACGTTCCTCATTGAGCACCGGCATGATCACGGAGACGGCCGGGGGCTGCTGCTGCGGCATGGTTCCTCAGGGGTACGGCCCGCGGCGGAGCCGCCAGCGACGGCAGCGCCCGCCGGGAGACTGCAGTATCGCGCCTCACGTTACCGCGAATGGGGGACAGCGTCGGACGCAGCCGGGTGGGCGAGCGACGTATGTCCGGCGTGTGGCGCTTTACATCCGATCATATGGACCTACGGTGTTCTCGCCTGATTCGCCCTGTTTGCCCTCTCCCCCGGCCCTGACCCGCTCCCCCCGCCGGGCACCGAGCACGCCCGTCCAGCCGCGGAGGTGTCCCCCGTGACCGCGCCGTTCCGCTCCCCCCGTCCGGCCAGGCGCCGAGCCGCCCGGCCGCGCCCGCGCCCACCGGGCCCGCGCTGGGGGCTGCGGATCGGCGCCGTCACGTCCGTGCTGCTGCTGGCCGCGAGCGGCGTCGGGCACGCCATGGTCACCGGCGTGGAGAGCGGTATCGGCCGGGTGGACGCCTTCAAGGGGATGAGCAACCGGCCCGGGGGCGGCGACGGACTGAACTTCCTGGTCGTCGGCACGGACGGGCGCGACAAGCTCACCCCTGACGAGAAGCGGAAGTACCACCTGGGCGGCGCACCCTGTCACTGCACCGACACCCTGATGCTGGTGCACCTCTCCGCCGACCGGGACCGCGCCAGCGTGGTCAGCCTCCCCCGCGACTCCTACGCCGAGGTCCCCGCGCACACGGACGCGGTCACCGGCCGACAGCGCGCGAAGCACGCCATCAAGCTGAACGCGGCCTACGCCGAGGGCGGGCCCAACCTCACCGTGCGGACCGTCGAGCACATGACGGGGGTGCATATCGACCACTATCTGGAGGTCGACTTCACCAGCTTCATGCGCAGCGTGGACGCGGTCGGCGGGGTGGAGATCTGCACCGTACGGCCGCTGCGCGACAGCTATACGGGCCTGGATCTGCCGGTCGGCAAGTCGCGGCTCAACGGCGGGCAGGCGCTGCAGTACGTGCGCTCGCGGCATGTCGACGGCTCCGCCGACCTCGGCCGGATGCAGCGCCAGCAGCGCTTCCTGGCCGCCCTCATCCACAAGATCACCTCCTCCGGAGTGCTGATGAACCCGATCCGTTTCCGGGACGTCGCCGACACGATGCTCAAGTCCGTACGGGCCGACTCGGGCTTCGAGGCCAATGACCTGGTCGACCTCGGGCAGGCGATGCGCGGCTTCACCCCCTCGTCCTCGGAGTTCACCTCCGTGCCGCTGGGCGATGTGGCCCAGCCGGTGCCGGGCGTCGGCTCGACCGTGCGGTGGGATCCGGTGCAGGCGCCGAAGCTCTTCCAGGCGATCCGCGAGGACAAGCCGATCGCGGTGCGCCGGGACCGCAAGGAGCCGCGGGCCAGGGTCGTGGACGTACCGCCGGGGCAGGTCCAGGTGCAGGTCGACCACGGCGGCGACCCAGGCGGTCCGGGCGCCACGATGGTCAGGGAATTGCAGGCCACCGGCTTTGCCGCCACCGCCGCCCCCGACAGCTCCCCCGTTGGCAGGGCGCCCCGTACGGTCATCGCCTACGACCCGCGCTGGGACCGCTCGGCCCGCTCGCTGGCCGCCGCGCTGCCGGGCGCCGAGCTGCGGCCGGTGGCCGGGCGGGGGCCGGTGATGCAGGTGACGGTCGGCCGGGACCGCCAGACGGTGCAGCGGGTACGGGCCGAGGAGCCGCCGCAGCAGCCCGGTGGGATCTCGGCGATCACCGGTGATGAGGCAGTGTGCCCATGACCGAGCGCAGCATGGGGGCCTCCCCGGCCGGAGGCCGGTGGATCTTCCTCCGAGGGTGCGTGCCTCGCGCAGGTGCGGCCGAGCGAAGCGAGGCTGCGGCATGAGCGTCCCCGCGCCCCGCCGGACCGCGTCCAGGCCGCCCGTGCGCCGCCCGGACGCCCGCTGCGACGCGCGCCGGATCGCGGTGACCATCACGGCGATGTGCCTGGTCGCGGCGACCGCCGCCGCGGCGCCGCCGGCGCCCCCCGCACCGACCGGCTGCGGGGATCTGGTGCGCGGCCAGCTGTGTCTGCGCGGCCCGGTGGGGGCCGACGGTACGTACACCGCGACCTACCGGCGGCACGGGGCGGCGGCCGGCCTCGCCGAGATCCTCGTGCGGCTGGGTTATCAGCGCAAGAACGACCGGATCACCGCCTTCCCCGGGTGGTTCGGCACCCGGCGGACACAGGGCGGTGCGGTCGTGCTGAGCGGCCGGGTGGAGATGCTCGCGGATGAATGCATCCGGGGCGTCATGGAGCGTGGCGAGACGGTCTACGTCACGAAGTGGAGCTGCAGTTGATGTCCTGGATGTCCTGAAAGGGGCGCATCGTGTGGCAGGTTGTGCTGGGCGTCACCCCCACCACGGTGGCGCTCTTCCTGGTCCTGGCGCTGGCCATGTCCATGGCGCTCGCCCTGTGGACGGCGCTCACCCCCGGCGGCGGTGCGCCCCGCACCACGGCCCGGATGCTGCTGGCCGGCTGGCTGCTGCTGCTCCTGGTGGCGACGCTCGCGCCGAGCCAGCCGATCGGCTCCGGGGACGCGACGGTGTGGTGGCGGCCCGGTGACGGGCTGTTCGATCTGGGTGCGCAGCTGGAGCCCGGGGAGCTGACGATGCTGGTGCGGCGGCAGATCGCCAATGCCGCGCTGTTCGTGCCCGCATCGGTGCTGCTGAGGTTCGCGGCGCCGCGGGCCTCGGCCGCCGTGGCGTTTCTGCTGGGCGTGGGGCTGTGCCTGGTCATCGAGACGGCCCAGCTGCTGATGCGCGCCGGGCGGGTCGCCGATATCGACGATGTGATCTGTGCGGCGGCCGGCACCGTCATCGGCGCGGGGCTGGCGCTGCTCGGGCAGCTGGCGGTCGCCGCCGCTATGCGTCGTCGAGGCCTTCCGCGGCGCGCCGTTCGCGCAGCTCCATGATCGCGCGCCGCCGGGCGAGGCGGTGCGTCCGGCGGATCTGCGCCTCCTGGTAGCGGCGCTTGTCGCGCTCGGTCTCGGGGATCACCGGCGGCACCCGGCGCGGCTTGCCCTGCTCGTCGACGGCGGCGAAGACCAGGTAGGCGGAGCCGACCTGCTGGGCCGGGGTGGATTCGTTCCAGCGCTCGGCCAGGACCCGTACGCCGACCTCCATCGAGGAGCGGCCGGTCCAGTTGACCTGGGCGCGCACATGGACGAGGTCACCGATCCGGATGGGTTCGAGGAAGGCCATCTCGTCCATGGAGGCGGTCACGGCGGGCCCGCCGGAATGGCGTCCGGCCACCGCGCCCGCCGCGTCGTCGACGAGTTTCATGATCACGCCGCCGTGCACCGTTCCCAGGAGGTTCGTGTCACCCGCCGTCATGATGTGGCTGAGTGTGATGCGGGACACGGACGTGGGCTTGCCCACCATCTCGCCCTCGGGGCTTTCGGTGACGAGTTCGGTCATGCAGCCAGCCTAAGCGGCGGCCGCAGGGCACCGCTCCGCGCCGATCGTGAGACTGGTCTCGCCGTTTGCGCAGGTCCGTGACGCAGGTCTCATCGTCTCGCCGGAAAGCATCCGGAATGGTTGCTTCCATTCGTGCAGGTCGGAATGGTCATGGCCCCTTGCGGTATGCGCCGGAAGGCCGCCGTAGCTTTGCATCAGCTCTGCAACAGCCCTGGCCCGATCCCGCACCCGCTCTATGGAGGAGCCCCGTAGGGCATGCACACTTCCCCGTATGAATGAGTGGCCCAATGGGTGGTCCGGCGACCAGAGCGGCAACCGGTACGGACACGGCAGCGGCAGCGCCGAGGCGGAGGGTGCGCGCGCGATGCCACAGGTGCGTCGCGACGCGGGCCCCGGCTATCAGCGGCACGAGCCTCCGCTGCCGCCGTCGATGTCCCCACGCCGGGGCGCAAGCGTGCCGCCGCAGCAGTCCCAGGGCTACGACGACGCATACGACGGCTACAACACCGGCCAGGTCTACGGCGGCGGCCGCGGTGGCGGTGACGGCTACGACGACGGCTACGGCTCCGGCCGCGGCGGCCGGCCGCGCCCCCGCTGGGGCCGGCGCATCAAGTGGACGGTCATCACCCTGGTCGCGGTGCTGGCGGTCGCCTCGGTGGCCACCTACTTCTGGGCCGACGGCAAGCTCCGCCGCCAGGTGGACCTGAGCAAGGTCATCGACCGGCCGGCGACGGGCGACGGCACGAACTACCTGATCGTCGGCTCGGACAGCCGCGAGGGCATGTCAGCGGCGGAAAAGCAGAAGCTGCACACCGGCTCCGCCCAGGGCAAGCGCACCGACTCCATGATGATCCTGCACGACGGCAGCAACGGCCCGACGCTGATATCCCTGCCGCGTGACTCGGACGTGGAGATACCCTCCTTCGTCGGCTCGGACTCCGGCAAGAAGTACCCGGGCACCGGGCGGCACACCAAGCTCAACGCGGCCTACGCCGAGGACGGCCCCGAGCTGCTGGTGCGCACCGTCGAGTTCAACACCAAGCTGCACATCGACCACTACGTCGAGATCGGCTTCGCCGGCTTCGCGGGCATCGTGGACGCCATCGGCGGCGTCGAGATGGACATCCCCAAGGCGTTCAAGGACAAGAACTCCGGCGCCGACTTCCCGGCCGGCAAGCAGACGCTGAACGGCCAGCAGGCGCTCGCCTTCGTCCGGACCCGGCACGCCTTCGCCGGCCAGGACCTGGACCGGACGAAGAACCAGCAGAAGTTCCTGGCGACCCTGGCGAGCCAGACCGCCACTCCCGGTACCGTCCTCAACCCCTTCAAGCTCTACCCGACGATGAGCGCCGGCCTGGACACCCTCATCGTCGACAAGGACATGAGCCTGTGGTCCCTGGGCAACATGTTCTTCGCGATGAAGGGCGTGACCGGCGGCGAGGGCAAGTCGATGAACATGCCGATCTCCGGCAGCACCGGCGGCAACCTGGTCTGGGACAAGGCCAAGCTCCGGCAGCTCGTCCAGCAGCTGAACAACGACGAGAAGGTCACGGTCTCCGGCAACTGACCGGCGGCCCGACAGCGCGAGGGGCCCCGGACCGCAGTGGCGGTCCGGGGC
>NZ_JBSHAW010000069.1:0-7377 GCF_053611685.1 Streptomyces sp. NPDC054786
AAACCGGCCGTTGCTCAACCGGCGGTCGGCCCCCCACCGGACCCCCTATGGGCTCGGTTCGCGCCCCCTCCGGCCGTCGGAGCCAACCGTCAGGAAGCCTGCGGCTGCTTGGCGCTCTGGACATCCAGCGAGGGGCCCGCGGAGAGCAGCTTGGACCACGCCGAAAGGAGCAGCGGCGGGTGCGCGTCGCCGTAGCCGAGGTGGATCTGCGACTGGTCGATGTCCTGCTTGTCGCTACCGGCCTTCTTGGCGGAGTCGTTGTTCCGCGGGACCGAGTAGCGCAGACCGGTGTCGGTGACCAGGAACAGGCTGCCGGACTTCTGCGCGGCGGTGTCCGTCTGCTGGTAGAGCAGGCCGCTGCCCGGCGTGACGTACGAGGTGGCGCCGGAGGCGATCTTGGCCGGGTAATCCTCGCCGACCCAAGTGGTCATGTTCGGGATGCCGTTGGCGTAGCCGAGCTGCTCGACGCCCGGGTACTTGGTGGTGGTGCCCTTGTAGACGCTGCAGGAGACGCCGTTGTCGGTGGGGGTGGACAGCCCGCCGGTCTGGGAACCGTGCGTGAAGTCGTTGGCCGCGCTGACCATTTCGCTGGGCCACGGATTGTCGATGTCCTTGCCCGGGACCTTGCCCAGGAAGGTCATCGGGTGGTTGGTGTCGTCCGGCTTCGGGTGGACGCTACCGGTGGCGACGTCCACGGGCTCCAGCGCGTTACCGCTGCCGCCGTTCACCGACACCGCGTTGTCGCCCTGCTCAAGGAGATTGGCGACGAAGTTCGAGACCTGCTCGACGCCGTCGCTCACGACCACGTACTTCTGGCCGTCGCCGGCCTTGAGGATCGAGCCGACCTTCCTGGCCGCCTCCGGGACGCGGGAGTCGGTGGTCGTCCCGCCGGCTCCGTCGACCTTGGGCATGAAGATCGGCATCGGGCTCTTGACCAGCGTGTTCATGAACTCCGCGGTCACCTGCTGCGGTTCGGCCTGCGAGCCGAAGATGATGCGGCGCAGCGCCCGGTCGGCCTCGGTGTCGGTGTGCTTGACGCCTTTCTTCTGCTCGGTGAACCCCTGCGTGGCATTGGCGATCATCTGGAAGGCGAAGCCGTTGTGGTCGACCAGCCACTTCTGGTGGTCGGGGTCCTCGACGTACAGGGCCTGGTGGAGGTCGAGCTTGCCCTTCCGGGTGTCATCGACGAGCTGCTTGTCCTTGCCGCCGAGGACGAAGACGGCTTGCTCGGTCTTGCCGTTGACGCCGCTGTTGCCGGGGCGGTCGCACACCGCCCAGGCCTTCGGCTTGTCGACGTCGGCGGGGCTGGGCAGCCGGTCCGGGGCGTACGGAATGCCGATGGCCGGGCCGTGCGGCAGCTTCCCGTCGAGCTCGGATTCCTTGACCTTGACGACCTGGAACTTCTTCGGGTCGAGAAGAAGCTTGGCCGATGCCAGATTCAGGATGGGGTGGAGCAGCTTCTGCTTTTTGCCGTTCGAGTCCGTACTGTTCAGAACGACGTATCGGGTGGTGGATTCATCCCCAACAATGACATTCGTCCCGACCGTATCCCACCCCTGCGGCGCAACCGGCTTGATAATGCCGCAGGCACCGAATCCCACCAGCACCAGCACACCCATCACGATGCTCGGTACCACCGCCTTGAACGGCTTGGGCGCGCTCTCGATCGAACCGTTCGGCAGCGGCTTCAGAAATGCCGCATTCGTGCGCTTTCGAGCGAACGAATACGCATTCAGCTCGTCCCGACGTGATGCCATTGTTTACTTTCTCTCCCCGCGTGTTGGATCCACAGCGAACCGCCCCCGGCACTCACGCCGTAGCGCCCTCTACTATGCCGTGTGTCGATCGACCCGTACGGTACGGGTGCCACCTTCCAACGCACCAGTCTCGCGGCGGTCGATACGCCTAGAGGCCCATCATCATCAGTAGAGGAGCAGGCCGGGGGATGTCCAGCGCCACCAGGGCTCGACGCCGCAATGGGCGGCAACAGCAGCAACAGCCTTCCGCTGCGCAAAACGCGGGAAATGCTGACCGAAACGGTACAGCTCCGGGCAATAGAGAAAATGACGGCCGGGGTTCCGCGGCCCGCCCGGCCGGTCCGGTGGCACCGCGGCTGCGCCAACAGGCCGGAACCATCGGTGGTGTGCGCGTCCAGCAGCTGGCCATCATCGAACTCGCCGCCGCGCTGGTGCTGGTGGGTTGGTCCATCCACCCCGCCGCGCTGACCGCGGCCATCGTGGTGGCCGCGGTGCTGGTCGTCTTCGCGCTCGGCCGGCGCCGCAAGATCCCGCTGCCGGAGTGGATCACGACCGTGCGCGCCATGAAGCGCCGCGGCAAGAACAGCACCTCCGCACTCGCCGCCACGCAGGGCGTCGACCCGGCGCTCGCTCCCGTGGTGGAGTGCGAACCGGCGCTGCGGACCTACGAGTACACGACGGAATCGGATCAGCGCGCCATCGGGTTCGTCGGCGACGGGACGTTCCTGACCGCCATCGTCCAGGTGGACGCCCGTGACGAGCCGCTGCGGCCGCAGCGCGGCAGCCACATGCTGCCGCTGGAGGTGCTGCACACCGCGCTCGACATCGAGGACATCCACCTCGAGTCCGTGCAGTTTGTGCAGTACACCCAGCCCGCACCGGCGCCGCATCTGCCCGAACAGGCCGTCGCGGCCCGCTCGTACGCGCCGTTGCAGGCCCAGTCCCAGACGCCGGCCCTCCAGCTGACGTGGATCGCGCTCAAGCTCGACCCGGAGCTGTGCTCGGAGGCCATCGAGGCCCGCGGCGGCGGGATGGAGGGCGCCAAGCGTTCGCTGCTGCGCGCCGCCGACCAGCTCGTCAGCCGGCTGACCGCGCACGGCGTACGGGCCCGAGTGCTCGCCGAGCGCGAGGTCGTTGCCGCGATCGGCACCGCGGTCTGTGTCAGCCCGCGGGCCGCCAACGGCGCGATGGGGCGGGACGGCCGGGCCGCCCGGCGCACCCAGGAGACCACCCGGGCGATGCGCTGCGACGACCGCTGGCACTCCACGTACTGGATCGGCCGGTGGCCCCAACTGGGCCAGGGCGGTGCGCCGTTGGCTGCCGTCACCCAGCTGCTGACCACCACCAGGGCGATGGCCAGCACCTTCGCGCTGACCGCCACGCACGGCGGCGGGCGCGCCCCGGCCATCTCGGGCTACGTCCGTCTTTCCACCCGCAGTGAGAACGAACTCTCCGCCGCACAGAGCGAGTTGGAGCGCCGTTCCGGTTCCGTGAAGGTCGGCCTCGTACGACTCGACCGCGAACAGCTGCCCGGCCTGCTGGCCACGCTCCCCCTCGGAGGTACCCGCTGATGGCCTCTCCCACCTATCAGCCCCGCGTCAACACCAGCGGCAACGGCTGGCGCAATCCCCCGCTGGCCGGTGCCGGCGGGAGCGGCGAGGGTCGCGGGCTCTCGCACCACCCGCGCCCCGAGGAGGAGCAGTCCGGGCTGACCGGGCCGAAGCCCCGTCCCGGTTTCGGCCTGCGCGGCCCGCGGCGCAGCCCGCACGTCCTGACGGCCGAGTCGCTCGCCTCGCTGACCCTGCCGGTCGGTGACGACGGCGTGATCATCGGCATCGACCCGCAGAACCAGCCCGCCGTGCTCAGCCTGCTGCGGCCGGCGCCGTTGGAGATCGCGCTGGTCGGCAGCATGTGGATGGCGCAGGTGCTGGCGCTGCGTACGGTCGCCACCGGCGCCCGGGTCGCGGTCGAGACGGCACGGCCGCCGGCCTGGGGGCAGATGGCGCAGGCGGCGGGCGGCGGGCAGCAGTGCGTCTCCGTCCACGACGTGCGTCAGATCGCGCCCCAGGGACCGTCGGTTTCCAGCCCGGTGCTGGTCGTACGAGACATGGGTGCACGACCGCCGCGCAATCAGCTCGCCCCGAGCCCCTGGCAGTCGGTGCTGACCGTGCTGCCGTTCCTCGGGCCGCGGTCGCCGCAGATGCTCGGCCGTGCCGATCTGGTCGGTCTGCAGCGGCTTTCGCCCGAGGAGGCGGAGGTTGTGACGCGAATCATGCGGCTGCCGGATCAGGTCGGTGCGGTACTGCCGACGCTCAGCGACAACGCCATGCTGTGGTGCTCGCGCGACGGCCACCAGTTCGTCATGACCCAGCCCACGGAAGCGGAGACCAACCTGCTCGGCGGGCCGCGCCGCATGGACTGACCGTCACTGCGGGCCGGTTGCCCCGCGGGGCGCCGTACGCAGCGCGTACGCAACCGGCCGCAGGCACCGCTTACGGGCGCACCCACGGGTGCGCCCGTAAGCGTGCCGAGGGGCTTGAAGACGACATGGCACCGACTGCCGATATGGGCCGACTCTTGATTAGGCTGTATGAGAGAGCCGCAGGAGCACAGCACGACGGCAGTCGTTACGGGGACGGAGACAGTTAGTGTTGGCGCAACCCCGGGTGGTGTGTTCCGACTTCCGCTACATCCGATCGATCCGCCTGTATCCGGTCCTGCCGTTCAGGTGCGTTGCAGTACACCAGGAGGCACAGTGAACGAGCAGGAGGCTTTCCGTCCGGACGGAAACGATCCTGACGACGACCAGTCCGAGTTCGACCTGACCGGTGAGTTCAAGATCGATTTCGCCGCACCGGCCTGGTACGCGAGCAACGACACCAGCGGTGGGGGCACGAGTGCCGCCTCTCCCGCGACTCCTCCTGCGTCTGCGCCCACCGCTCCGCCCGCCGGGGCCCAGCCCCCGCCCGGGCCGCCCACCGGCCAGCCGCTGCCCGGGCCCGCCCAGGGTGTGCCCGGAATTCCGCAGCAGGGTGCGCCGATGGCCCCGCCGCCCGTAGAGGCCGCACCGCCGGGCTTCCCGACGCTGCGCCCGCAGGACGCCGGCAATGACGCACCGGCCGCCGCAGCTCCCGGGCCGGAGGCGCCCGTGGAGGCCGCGTCGCCCACGAACGACGAGGCGAGCGGTAATCGTCGCGCGGGCACGGGTGTCGACCCGTCGGCTTCCCTCTGGGACGACGATGACGCCGAACCGGAGGCGGTGAGCGCGTCCGAGTCCGAGGCGGCGCCCGCCGTTTCGCCGGAGGCCGCGCCCGCCGTGGCGCCGCAGCCGGAGGCCCCGGAGACGGCTCACGCCCCCGCCGAGGGCGTAGCTCCGGCCCCTGAGGCCGTCACCCCCGCCCAGCCTGCCCCGGATGTCGCAGCGCAGGGCGCACAGCCCGTGCAGGACCAGCAGCCGCAGCCGCAGCCGCAGCCGCAACAGGGCGTTCCCCAGCAGGGTGTGCCGCAGCAAGGCGTGCCGCAGCCGCAGGGTGTTCCCCAGCAGACGGCTCCGCAGGGCGTCCCCCAGCAGGGCGTCCCCCAACAGGGAGTTCCTCAGCAGGGCGCTCCTTGGGGTGCCGCGGCGGAGGGTCAGCAGCAGGGTGTGCCCGGACAGGGTGCACTGCCGCCGCTGCCGGCCGAGTTCCAGCCGGCGGACCCGCGGACGGCTCAGGCGCAGGCGCAGGCCGGTCAACAGCCGCAGCAGAGCCAGCAGGCGCCGGCCCAGCAGCAACAGCAGGCGCAGCAGCCGCAGGCCGGCTATCCGCAGGGACAGCCCGCTCAGCAGGGTGGCTACCCGCAACAGCAGCAGGGCCAGCAGCAGCCGCAGCAACAGCCTGCGTACGGCTATCCGCAGCCCGCGTACGGCTACCCGCAGCAGCAGCCCCAGCAGCAGGCGCCGCAGCAGCCGCACGCGGCCGCGCAGCAGTCGGCCTACGGCTACCCGCAGACCGGTGCGCAGGGCTATCCGCAGCAGGGCCATCAGCAGGCGCAGCCCGGCTACGCCCAGCAGCAGGCCGCCCAGCAGGCGGCACAGGCTCAGGCCCAGGCGGCACAGGCTCAGGCAGCGCAGGCGCAAGCAGCTCAGGCCCAGGCCCAGGCTCAACAAGCCCAGCAGGCGCATCAGGCCCAGCAAGCTCAACAGGCCCAGCAGGCCCAGTACCAACCGCTCCCGGGCCAGCAGGCCGGCGACCCGAACGCGGCGGCGAACTATGCGTCGTACTCGCAGCCGGGTCAGCAGCAGCCGCAGCAGCGGGCCGCTCCGGGCGCGCCCCTCGGCTACAGCGCCGCGGTCGAGCTGACCTCCGACCGGCTGCTGCGCAACCAGCCCAAGAAGCGCAAGCCGGGCGCCAATGCGCAGCCGTCCAAGTTCAAGCTGGGTGCGAAGAAGGAGGAGGCGGAGCGCCAGCGCAAGCTGGAGCTGATCCGTACGCCGGTGATGTCCTGCTACCGGATCGCGGTGATCAGCCTCAAGGGCGGTGTCGGCAAGACCACCACGACCACCGCGCTGGGCTCCACCCTCGCGTCCGAGCGGCAGGACAAGATCCTGGCGATCGACGCCAACCCGGACGCCGGCACGCTCGGCCGACGGGTGCGGCGCGAGACCGGTGCGACCATCCGTGACCTGGTGGGTGCGATCCCGCATCTGCACAGCTACATGGACATCCGCCGGTTCACCTCGCAGGCCCCCTCGGGCCTGGAGATCCTCGCCAACGACGTGGACCCGGCGGTCTCCACGACGTTCAACGACGAGGACTACCGGCGGGCGATCGACATCCTCGGCAAGCAGTACCCGATCATCCTCACCGACTCGGGTACGGGTCTGCTCTACAGCGCGATGCGCGGAGTCCTCGACCTCGCCGACCAGTTGATCATCATCTCCACCCCGTCCGTGGACGGTGCGAGCAGCGCGAGCACCACCCTGGACTGGCTGTCCGCGCACGGCTACGCAGATCTGGTGCAACGCGGTATCACGGTCATCTCGGGTGTCCGCGAGACCGGCAAGATGATCAAGATCGATGACATCGTGTCGCACTTCGAGACCCGTTGCCGCGGTGTGGTGGTCGTCCCCTTCGACGAGCATCTCGCCGCCGGTGCCGAGGTCGACCTGGACATGATGCGGCCCAAGACCCGCGAGGCGTACTTCAACCTCTCCGCCCTGGTGGCCGAGGACTTCGCGCGGGCGCAGCAGGCGGCGGGGATGTACCCGCAGCAGCAGATGGGCGGCGATCCGTACGCCCAGCAGCAGTACGCCCAGCAGGGTCAGCAGGGCCAGCCCCAGCAAGGCCAGCCCCAGCAGGCACAGCAGCCGCAGCAGGGCCAGCCGCCGGCCGGTTACCCGCCGCAGCAGGGCGGCTGGAGGCAGCAGCCCGCCCAGCCGCCGGCCCACTGGCAGCAGCAACAGCCCGCTCCGGACGCACCGCAGCCGGAACATCCGGGCCTGGCACCGGGGTGGCAGCAGCAGCCGCCTCCGCAGTGAGGCGGGCGTCACGCAAATACGGGTCGGGGGGGGGGGGCGGGGGGGTGGGGGGGCCCGCCCCCCCAAACCCAAACACACCGCCCCGGGTGACCCACCCCGCCC
>NZ_JBSHAW010000069.1:7387-30619 GCF_053611685.1 Streptomyces sp. NPDC054786
AACAGCGGGGCGTGGCCGGGGGGGGGACGCCCCCCCCCCCCCCGCTGTGGGGGGGGCGCCCCCCTATTGGGGGGGGGGCCCCGGCATCGGTCTCCGGCGGCGCCCCGACCCATATCACGTCATCCCTCGGACGAGTGAACCACTGCCGGCCGAACTCCGTTCGAACCAGCCGGGTTGGGGGATACCCCCGCACACACCAACACACCTGCCCGCCCTCGAAGGTTGGGGATACCGCACCACCGCACCCGCCCTCCCTCCAAGGTTGGGTACCGCACCACCGCGCCTCCCCACCCCGAAGGTTGGCGATACCGCACCACCACACCCGCCCACCCCCCGAAGGGGGGTGGGCGGCGGGGAAAAAACCGGGGGGGGTGGGCGGGCCGGGGGCCCTGCTCCGGCGCTCACCCCAGCCGCGATCACCCCATCAGCGATCACCCCATCACCGCGATCGCCCCGCCACCGCGATCACCCAGCCACCGCGATCACCCAGCCACAGTGATCACCCAACCGCAGCGCTCAACCCGCTTCCGCGATCAATCCCCGAGCCAGCTTCACATCGACCGCCATCCGCTCCAGCAGCGCGTCGAGGGTGTCGAACTTCTCCTGACCGCGAATGTAGGCGAGGAAGTCCACCCCGACGTGCAGGCCGTACAGGTCCAGGCCGACGCGGTCGATGGCGTATGCCTCGACGGTGCGCGCCTTGCCGTCGAACTGCGGGTTGGTGCCGACCGAGATGGCCGCCGGCATCGCCTCGCCCTCGACCTGCAGCAGGCCCGCGTAGACGCCGTCGGCCGGGATCGCGGTGTGCGGCAGGGTCTCCACATTGGCCGTCGGGAAGCCCAGTTCGCGGCCGCGCTGGGCGCCGCGTACGACGACGCCCTCGACGCGGTGCGGCCGTCCGAGGACCTCCATCGCGCCGGCCACATCGCCCTCGGCGACCAGTCGCCGGGTGAGCGTGGAGGAGAACGGCTCGCCGCCGCCCGCCGCCCCGCGCTCGTAGAGGTCGATGACCTCCACGGTGTAGTCGTAGGTGGTCCCGAGCTCCGTGAGGGTCTCGACATTGCCGGTCGCCTTGTGCCCGAAGCGGAAGTTGGGGCCCTCGACGACGACCTGGGCGTGCAGCTTGTCGACCAGCACCTTGGCCACGAAGTCGGCCGGCGCCAGCTTCGAGAACTCCTTGGTGAACGGGAGGATCAGCACCGCGTCCACCCCCAGACCGGCCATCAGCTCCGCACGCCGGTGGTGCGGCGCCAGCAGCGGCGGGTGGGTACCGGGCCGCACGACCTCGCTCGGGTGCGGGTCGAAGGTGACGACCACCGCGGGGATCCCCAGCTCACGGGCGCGCGCGACGGCCTTCCCGATGATCAGTTGGTGGCCGCGGTGCACTCCGTCGTACGAGCCGATGGTGACGACGCTGCGTCCCCAGCCCTCGGGGATGTCCTCCAAGCCACGCCAGCGCTGCACAGTGCCCGCTCCTCGCCCGAACCTTGTCCGTCCCTTGCGTCAATTCGGCATGACGCAGGTCTAAGACTGCCATGCCGCGAGTGATGCTCCGCGCGAAGGGGTGGCTCAGGGCACCTGTCCGGGCACCTCGCCGCCCCCGATCCGTCGGACTGCTCGGCTTGCGCGGAGCGCTCCGCGCAAGACGGACCGCACTGTCGGGCCTCAGCGGGCCCGACAGGAGGCACTCCGGTGGGCCCACCAGGAGCACTCCCCCGGGCCCACCGGCAAGCCGCGGCAGCCCCCGCCGGTCAGCTGTGACACCCGGCGAGCGTGGCCCGGGCGCCGGGGCCCACCACCGCCGCCCACTCCCCCGGCTCCTCCGCCACCCAGTCCTGCACCCGCCGTGCGAAACCGGGCACCCGCCGCCCCAGTTCCACCAGCCGCCGGTCGAAACAGGCCGCGCCCTCCGGCGTGCGGACCAGCAGCATCCCGGTGCGGTGCACCAGCTCCCTGGTGCGCTCCGCCGGCCGCCGCTCCGCGCCCTCGGCGGCCGCCTGCAGCAACGCCTCCAGCACACGGGTGTCCCGGCCGGTCTCCTCGTACACGCCATGCGATGCCGCGTACGACGCCTCCTGCGCCAGCAGCACATCGAGGAGTTCGCGGCGCAACGGAACCGAATCGCCGGAACCCGTCCCGGCCACCACGGCCGCGAGCGCGCACCGGACCGGTACGGGGGACACCGTCAGCAGCTCCACGGCGAGCGGGCGGAGCGCGGCGCGGGCGGCCGGTCCACGTTCGAGGCGGCGGTCGATGAACTCCGCGAGCGGCCGTGCGGCCCGCTCCGGGCAGTGCCGGGCACAGTCACGGACGAGGTCGGCGATGCGGGCGACGAGGTCCGGCGCATCGGCGCGGGCGAGCATACGCAACAGCGCGGCCGCCACCGGCGGGCCTTCGCCGCCGACCAGCCGGGCCCGGAAGGCGTTCAGCACCGTCCCCGGGTGGTCGCCGAGGGCGGCCGTGAACGCCGTGGGCGGCAGCTGCGGATCCCCCGCGACGAAGCGGGCCAGCGCCCGGTCCAGGAAGCGGGAGCGGGTGGCCGCGTCGCCCATCAACAGCGCCAGCGCGGAGCCGTGGTGGGCACCGTCGGCGCTGCGGGCGAGCAGGCAGAGGGCCGCGTAGCGCAGCAGGGCGCGGTCGGCCTCGGCAGTCGCGTGCCGGGCGGCCCGCAGACCGTACGACACGGCCGCGGCCCGGCGCTCGGGCCGCACGTCGTGGGCCCAGCGGTCCACGGCCCGGCACACCGCCGCCGACTCGTCCTCGGCGAGCGCGTCCATCAGCTCGTCGCCCTTGGGGTGCGCGGCCTCCACCAGCGCCTCCGTGAGCGTGTCGAGCGCCCGGTGGCGGTGGGTGTGCAGCAGCGCCTGCGCGGCGGTGGCCACGGTGATCTCGCGGGGCAGAGCGTCCGCGGAGTGGGCCGTGCCGCCGTCTTCCGCGCCGGGGCGTTGCAGCGGGCGGGTGTCGTCGAACCAGGCGCACAGCAGTGGCTGCATCCGCTCCGGATCCGCGCGCAGCAGCTCGGCCGCGGCATCAAGGAACCGCGGCGAGCGTGCCACGGCGGGCTCGGTCCCGGATACCGCGACGGATGCGGCGGCAGCCCCTTCAGGCGTTCCGCCGCCGGTCTCCGCCCCCACGCGAGCGGGGCGCGGGCCAGTGGTGGCATCCGTCCAGCCGTCGCCGTCCCGGACGGACGCCGGGTCGTCAGCGGGGTGGACACGTACACGTGGCGGCGGCGCGAACCGGCGATCGGCACACGGCCCGTCGGCGGGCACGACAGCCGACGACGGGTCGCCCGGCGCGGGGTCGGGCGGAGAGGGCGGAGAGGGCGGACCGGACCGGGACGACCGGTCGGACAGCGACGCCGGACCGGACGGCGACGACCACGTGGCCGGGGACGACACACGGCCCGACGCACCGTCCGGCGCACCGCCCGTGGCCCCCGCCCCCGTGCACCGCCGCACGCCGCTCGGCGCCCGCCCCGCCCCGCTCGGCGGCCCATCGGCCGGCAGCAGGCGGCGCAGCAGATCCATCCGGTCCTCGTCGGCCAGTGCCAACCGCCCCCAGAACCACGGCCCGAACGCCTCAAGGTCCGTATGCGCGAAGCCGCCCGCCCGGAGCGACCGTTCCGTGATCCGGTCGGCGAGCAGCCGCAGCACGCCCGTGTACGGCCTCGCGTCGGGGACCCGGAGCAGCACGCCGGACAGCAGATGAGCGGCCCACCAGCGGCCGTCCACGGCGTGCGCGGCCGGTGAGCCGGCCGTGGGGGCGGTCGCCATCGGCACCAACTCCGCCAGCCGGAAGGTCAGTTGCACCGTTCCTTCGCGTCTGCCGAGCAGCAGCAGCGCCTGCACGGCCGGCCCGACGCGGTGTCCGGGAACGGGAAGCAGGTCGAGGTCGACATGGGCACCCTGCAGCCAGTCCGCGAACTCCTCGTGTGCGAAGCGGTATCCGGTGCCGGCCGGGACCAGCAGCCCTTCGGCCAGCACCGCGCAGGCCCAGCCGGGCTCCCGCGGAAACACCTCCTCGAAGGACGTACGGTCCAGTGCGCCCGGCCCGGGGCGGAGACAGCGGCGGGCCGCCTCGTGCACCTGGCCGGCGACCTGGGCGGCCAGCCGGCGTACGGCGGTGCCGCGCAGCGCGGGCCGGTGGGCGGCCGCGAGCCGTACGGCGATACGCAGGCACACCAGGTCCAGGTACGCGTCGAAGATCTGGTGGCGGTCGGGGGCGCCGAGGCCGGCCGGTTCATCGGCGCACCGTCCGGCCGCGTCCCCCTTGGGGAGCGCCGCGCCGACCTCCGCGAGCAGGCGCAGGGCCAGCGGATGGCGGGCATCGCGCGCGGCCGGTGCGCCGGGCGGCAGGCCGTAGCGGCCACGGGCGCGCTCCGCCGCCTCATCGGGGAGGTCACCGAGCTCTACGCAGGCGGGCAGCGCGGGCACCGGACGGAGCGGCCGGTGCAGCAGGCCGGGCGGGAAGAGCGCGCCGGCCCACTCCCAGTACTCGGGACGGCAGGCGACCACCAGCCGCACCTCGGCCGTACGCAGCCAGTCGGCCGTCGCCGCGGCCCACCGGGCCGATCTCTCCCCCTGCGCCAGGGCCGACGGCATCTCCTCCGGCCCGTCGAGGAGCACCAGCAGCGGACGTCCGGCCGCGGACGCCGCCCGTGCCACGCCCTCGGACGTGGTGTCCGCCGGGTCACCGGCCGTACGGCCCGCGCCGGCGACGATCCGGGCGGCGGACCGCAGCGCGCGCTCGACCGCGGTGCGCACCCCGTCGTCGTCGGGCCGCAGCCCCGCGCCGCGCAGCCAGACGGTCGCGGCGGGGTCCGGGCCCTGCGCCCGGCGTGCCGCGAGCCCGGCCAGCTCCGTGCTCCGCCCGGTCCCCGGCTCCCCGACCAGCCCGAGCACGCACGCCTCTGCCGCCCCGTGTCCCTCCGTGAAACGCGCGAACTCCGCGGCCACCTCCGGCCGTTCGACGGGCTCCCGCCACAGCCGCGGACGCTCGGCGGAGCCCATCGACACCTCGGCAAGATGCCGCGCGCCGGCCGCATTCAACTCGCTGCCGTATGCCGGGACGGTCGCCGCATTGCGCTCCAGCAGCGCGGCCAGCGCGCCCTGTGGTGCGGCTTCGGCGACCGCGCGCAGCGGAATCGCGAAGCCGCCCGCCCGGCGCCCGAAGGGGCTCTCCCCCGCTCGGGCGCGGCCAGGGGCCTGGGGGTGCAGCGCGGTGCCGAGGACACCGAGCACCGCGCCCGTCCGGGCGTCCAGCACCGGCCCGCCGACCGCGGGCCCGCCGAGCCGCAGCGCCTCCCGGCCCCCGGCGCAGAGGCCGAGCTCCAGCGTCTCGTCGAGGAGATGGACGCGTTCGGTGGCCGTGTACATCACCCCGGCTCCCGGCCCGACGACCGTGCCGTCCAGCCAGCCGCCCGCCCAGAGCCGTGCGGCGGTGCCCGCGCCCGGCCGGCCCGCGGCGATGGGCAGCGGCGCGAGCCGGTGCGGCCCGAAGCCGTCGGTCCGCACGAGGGCGAGCCCGGTCTCCGGAAGGGGCGTGAGGGCATCGGCTGCCACCACGCACGTCCAGCCGCCGCCCCCGGCCGCACCGCCGCCCGCGCCGTCCGTCATGGGCTGCAGCACCAGTTGTGTGGCCCCTTCCACCGCTTCGTGGCTGGTGATCACGGTGCCGTCGTGGTCCGCGAGAAACCCCGTACCACGCGTCCGACCTGCCAGATCACGAATCCGCACCAGTGCCGTGTCCGCATCGGCATCCAGCAATGCCATCGCCGGTCCTCTCACCCTGTGCCGTCCTCACGAACGGTAAGCAGGCGGTGATCGTCTCGACAGCGACCCCTTCCAACGCGCCCCCGTCCGCGCCTTGATTCACTTCGAGCGCCTCACCGAATGAGTGAATGGCCGGAACCGCGCCGGAGCGAGACAGAGCGACGGGAGGGCGGAGCGCGGGCCCGCGCTCCGAATCCGTCCGTGCGGCCCGCGTGCCACCGCCGTCCCGGGGCGCCCGCTGACGTCCCCTGCACACCATGCAAAGGGGGCCGGGCCCGGAGCGCTTACCCACGCCTCCGGACCCGGCCCCACGAACGCCAGGTCACCAGCCCCTAGACCGCGAACACCGCCAGGCTCTTCGCCTTACCGCCCTGGTTCTCCACCAGCGCGAGGAACCGGCCGTCCGGTCCGAACGCCGCGACCGGGCCGTTGCCCTCGAACAGCGGCATCGGGATCCGTGCGCCGTTGAGCAGCAGCCGGGACTGGGCCTCGGCCACGTCCCAGCGGGTGAACGCCGCGGCGGCCGCGTCCCCGAGCGGCATGACCGGCAGGCCCTCCCCCTCGGGGTCGTCCACGGCGGCCTGGAGCTGTTCGAGCGTGCGCGCCCGGTCCAGCTTGTACGGGCCGACGCGGGTGCGGCGCAGCGCGGTCAGATGGCCGCCGACGCCGAGGCCCTCGCCCAGGTCGCGGGCCAAGGCGCGGATGTACGTACCGGACGAACACTCGACGGAGACCAGCAGATCGGTCACCGGGGTGCCGTCCTCGGCCTCGGTCTCGTGCGCGGAGTGCACCACGAACGAGGAGACGGTGACCGGCCGGGCCGGGATCTCCACGTCCTCGCCGTCGCGGACCCGCGAGTACGACCGCTTGCCGTTGATCTTGATGGCGCTGACCTTCGACGGGACCTGCATGATCGCGCCGGACAGCCGGCCGACGCCCGCGTCGATGTCCTCGCGGGCGAGACCGTGCGCCGCCTTCGACGCGGTGAGCTCGCCCTCGGCGTCATCGGTGATCGTCGTCTGGCCGAGCCGGATCGTGCCGACGTACTCCTTCTCCGTCAGCGCGAGATGGCCGAGCAGCTTGGTGGCCCGCTCGATGCCCAGGACGAGGACGCCCGTCGCCATCGGGTCGAGCGTGCCGGCGTGCCCGACCCGGCGGGTGCGCGCCATGCCGCGCATCTTCGCCACGACGTCGTGCGAAGTGAAGCCGGACGGCTTGTCGACGATGACAAGACCGCCCGGCTTGTTGCTCTCACGCTTCATTCTGCCGCGGTGCCCTCGTCATCGTCATCGTCCTCGCCCGGCTTGCGGTACGGGTCGGCCTCGCCGGCGTACTGGGCGCCCGAGGAGACCTCGCGCACCTTGGCGTCCGAGGCCCGTGCCTTGTCGAGCAGGTCGTCGATCGTCTTGGCGTTCTCCGGCAGGGCGTCCGGCACGAAGGCCAGGGTCGGCGTGAACTTCGTCCCCGCCGCCGCCCCGACCGCGGAGCGCAGGATGCCCTTGGCGCTCTCCAGCCCCGCGGCGGCGCTGGCACGCTCCTCGTCATCGCCGTAGACCGTGTAGAAGACCGTAGCCTCCCGCAGGTCGCCGGTGACCCGGGTGTCCGTGATGGTCACGTGCGAACCGAGCCGCGGGTCCTTGATTCCGCGCTGCAGCTTCTGGGCGACCACCTCCCGGATGAGGTCCGCCAGCTTCTTCGCCCGCGCATTGTCGGCCACTGGTCCGTCTCCTTCTTTCTTCCACAATTGTGCTTCCACCGGCGACGGCCTGCCCGGTCCGGGTCAGTCGTCGTCGCCGTGCAGCCGTCGGCGTACCGACAGCAGCTCCACTTCGGGCCGTGCGGCGACCAGGCGCTCGCAGCGGTCCATGACATCGGTGAGATGCCCGGCGTCCCCGGAAATCACCGCCAGGCCGATGGTGGCCCTGCGGTGCAGATCCTGGTCCCCGACCTCCGCGACGCTCACCGCGAATTTGCGGTGCAGCTCGGCGACGATCGGGCGGACGACGGAGCGCTTCTCCTTCAGCGACCGTACGTCGCCGAGAAGCAGGTCGAAGGACAGCGTCCCTACGTACATGCAAGACGGGTCAAGCCACCCGTGGGGCCTTAGGTGTCCGTGTCATTTCGAACCGTACACGGAACGGCCGGGGCCGATCGACGGAAATAACTTCCGCCGACCGGCCCCGGTCCCGCCCGCCGCCCGGCCACCATCTCTGGTGGACCGCGCTCACGCGCGGGCAGTCACGCGCATGATCAGCCGCGCGGCTTCTCGCGCATCTCGTACGTCGCGATGACGTCGTCGATCTTGATGTCGTTGAAGTTTCCGAGGTTGATACCGCCCTCGAAGCCTTCGCGAATCTCGGTGACGTCGTCCTTGAAGCGGCGCAGACCCTGGATGTTGAGGTCCTCCGCGACCACCTTGCCGTCGCGGATGAGGCGCGCCTTGGTGTTGCGCTTGACCTCGCCGGAGCGGATGAGCACACCCGCGATGTTGCCGAGCTTGGACGAGCGGAAGATCTCGCGGATCTCCGCGGTACCGAGCTCGACCTCCTCGTACTCCGGCTTGAGCATGCCCTTGAGGGCCGCCTCGATCTCCTCGATCGCCTGGTAGATGACCGAGTAGTACCGGACGTCGACGCCCTCGCGCTCGGCCATCTGCGTAGCACGGCCTTCGGCGCGCACGTTGAAGCCGATGACGATCGCGTCGGAGCCGGACGCCAGGTTGATGTCGGTCTCGGTGACCGCACCGACGCCGCGGTGCAGCACGCGGATGTCGACCTCTTCGCCGACGTCGAGCTGGAGCAGCGAGGACTCGAGAGCCTCCACCGAACCGGACGCGTCGCCCTTGATGATGAGGTTGAGCTGCTGCACCTCGCCCGCCTTGAGCACCTTGTCCAGGTCCTCCAGGGACACCCGGCGGGTGCGCTTGGCGAAGGCGGCGTTGCGCTCGCGCGCCGCGCGCTTCTCGGCGATCTGACGGGCCGTACGGTCCTCGTCGACCACCAGGAAGTTGTCGCCGGCGCCCGGGACGTTGGTCAGACCCAGGACCAGGACGGGGGTCGACGGACCCGCTTCCTCGACGTTGTTGCCCTTGTCGTCGAACATCGCACGGACTCGGCCGTACGCGTCGCCGACCACCATCGTCTCGCCGACGCGCAGCGTGCCGCGCTGGACCAGGACGGTCGCCACGGCGCCGCGGCCACGGTCGAGGTGAGCCTCGATCGCGATGCCCTGCGCGTCCTGCTCCGCGTTGGCGCGCAGGTCGAGCGAGGCGTCCGCGGTCAGGACCACGGCCTCGAGCAGCTGCTCGATGTTCAGACCCTCACGGGCGGAGATGTCGACGAACATGGTGTCGCCGCCGTACTCCTCGGCCACCAGACCGAACTCGGTGAGCTGGCCGCGCACCTTGGTCGGGTCGGCACCCTCGACGTCGATCTTGTTGACCGCGACCACGATCGGCACATCGGCCGCCTTGGCGTGGTTCAGGGCCTCGATCGTCTGCGGCATGACACCGTCGTTGGCCGCCACCACGAGGATCGCGATGTCGGTCGACTTGGCACCACGGGCACGCATGGCGGTGAACGCCTCGTGACCGGGGGTGTCGATGAAGGTGATGCGCCGCTCTTCGTCGTTGACCTCGGTCGCGACCTGGTAGGCACCGATGTGCTGGGTGATGCCGCCGGCCTCGCCCGCGATGACGTTCGTCTTGCGGATCGCGTCGAGCAGCCGGGTCTTACCGTGGTCGACGTGACCCATGACGGTCACCACCGGCGGACGCGCGACGAGCATGTCCTCGCCGCCCTCGTTCTCACCGAAGTCGATGTCGAAGGACTCGAGCAGCTCGCGGTCCTCCTCCTCCGGGCTGACGATCTCGACGACGTAGTTCATCTCTTCGGCGAGCAGATGCAGCGTCTCGTCGGAGACCGACTGGGTCGCGGTGACCATCTCGCCGAGGTTCAGCATGACCTGGACCAGCGACGCCGGGTTGGCGTTGATCTTCTCGGCGAAGTCCGTCAGCGAGGCACCACGCGACAGGCGAACCGTCGCGCCGTTGCCGCGGGGCAGCATGATGCCGCCCACCGACGGGGCCTGCATGGCCTCGTACTCCTGACGCCTCTGCCGCTTCGACTTACGGCCACGGCGCGCCGGACCGCCGGGACGGCCGAACGCACCCTGCGTGCCACCACGGCCGCCGGGACCGCCGGGACGGCCACCGAAGCCGGGACGACCGCCGAAGCCGCCGCCACCACCGGGACCGCCGCCACCGGGACGACCGGCGAAACCGCCGCCGCCACCCGGACGACCGCCGCCGCCACCGCCACCGGGACGACCGGCGAAGCCGCCGCCGCCACCCGGACGACCGCCGCCGCCACCGGGACGACCGGCACCGCCGGGACCACGACCGCCGCCACCGCCGGGGCCCGGACGCGGGCCGGCAGCGGGACGCTGCGGCATCATGCCCGGGTTCGGACGGTTACCGCCGCCACCACCGGGACGCGGGGCGCCACCGGGAGCGGCACCCTGCGGACGGGGCATACCACCGGGGGTGGGACGCGCGCCGCCCTGACCCTGGGGACGGGGACCGCCCTGGCCGCCGCCCTGCGGACGCGGGCCGCCGGGACCACCCTGGCCGCCGGGACGCGGGGCGCCACCGGGACGGGGGGCCTGCGGACGGGCCATGCCCGTGGAGCCACCGGACGTGAAGGGGTTGTTGCCCGGACGGGGGCCGGACGGACGGCCACCGGGACGCGGGGCCGGACGCTCGCCACCGGGACGCGGAGCATTACCGCGGCCCTGACCACCCTGACCACCCTGGCCGGACGCCGGACGGGCCGGACGCGGGCCGGGGGCACCGGGACGGGGAGCCGACTGGCCGGCGGCGGGAGCGGCCGGCGCGGACGGCGGAGCCTGGAACTCGGGCTGCGCGGGGGCGGCCGGAGCGGGCTTGGGTGCCGGAGCCTTCGGGGCCGGCGTGGGCCGCGGCCCCGGGGTGGGGCCGGCGGCGGGAGTGCTCTTGGGAGCCACCGGTGCCTCGGGGGCCTTCGGTGCCTCGGCGGCTGCGGGAGCCTCGGGGGCTGCCGGAGCCGCGGGGCCCGGCTTGGGGGCGCCCGGCTTCGGGGCAGCAGGACGTTCCCCCGCTGCCTTGGCGGCAGGGGAGGTGCTCCCAGCCTGCGCCGGAGACGGCGCGGACGGCTTCGCGGGGGCCGACTTGCGCGGCGCCGCGGGCTTGCCGGAGGCGCGGCCGTTGCCGCCGCCTGCCTGGAAAGCGTCGGTCAGCTTGCGAACAACCGGCGCCTCGATCGTCGAGGACGCCGAACGGACGAATTCACCAAGTTCTTGGAGCTTGGCCATGACGACCTTGCTCTCAACGCCGAACTCCTTGGCGAGTTCGTATACCCGGACCTTAGCCACTTCGCTCCTTCTAGGTCCGGGTTGTCCACCGGACCGTCGCTACTTCATGGGCGTACTCATCGCGTACTCATCGAGTGCTCATCGCAATCTCGACCTACTTCCGACTCGCGAGGTACCTGACCGCACGGTTTTCCGTGCGCTGTGCGTTTCTTGCTGCTGTGCGTTATTGCAACGGCGGCTGCTCGACGGGCGTCCGCTCGATGAACCGACGAAGATCCGTCGTGTCGAACGGTCCCCGGGCCCGATAGGCCCGGTTGAACGCCCGGCGGCGAACCGCCAGGTCGAGGCAGACCAGTGTCGGGTGCACGTAAGCACCCCGGCCGGGCAGCGTACCGCGAGGATCGGGGGCACACTCACCCTCGATCTCCACGATGCGCAGCAAATCGCCCTTGGCCGCTCGCTCCCGGCATCCCAGACAGGTGCGCTCAGGGCATGCGCGGGCATGCGTCCGGCCAGACACTGCTTAAGTCTACCTCCCCGCGCCGGCCCCACCCCGATGGGGTAAAAGGCGGTACGGCTGCTCAGAATTCCGGTCGGAGCGCCGCGGCACCACCGATTTTCGGGGGCCGCGGCGTCACCGTCCGTACGGGACGGTCTCAGTCCTGCGGTGCGGGCTGCTCGGTGTCCGGACGGATGTCGATCCGCCAGCCCGTGAGACGGGCGGCGAGCCGGGCATTCTGCCCTTCCTTGCCGATGGCCAGCGACAGCTGGTAGTCGGGGACGGTGACCCGGGCGGAGCGTGCCGCCAGGTCCACGACCTCTACCTTGCTGACCCGGGCCGGCGACAGCGCGTTCGCCACCAGGTCGGCCGGGTCGTCCGACCAGTCCACGATGTCGATCTTCTCGCCGTGCAGCTCGGCCATCACGGCGCGCACCCGGCCGCCCATCGGGCCGATGCAGGCGCCCTTGGCGTTCAGGCCGGAGCGGGTGGACCGTACGGCGATCTTGGTGCGGTGGCCGGCCTCGCGGGCGATGGCGGAGATCTCCACCGAGCCGTCCGCGATCTCCGGGACCTCCATGGCGAAAAGCTTCTTCACCAGATTGGGATGGGTACGCGACAGCGTCACGGACGGGCCGCGGACACCCTTGGCCACCCGTACGACGTAGGAGCGCAGCCGTGTGCCGTGCGCATAGTCCTCGCCGGGGACCTGCTCCTGCACCGGCAGCATGGCCTCCATCGGGCCGATGTCCACCAGCACGTTCTTGGGGTCCTTGCCCTGCTGGACGACACCGGTGATGACGTCGCCCTCACGTCCGGCGAACTCGCCGAAGGTGATCTCCTCCTCGGCGTCCCGCAGCCGCTGCAGGATGACCTGCTTGGCGGTGGTCGCCGCGATCCGCCCGAAGCCGGAGGGGGTGTCGTCGAAATCGCGGGGCTCCGCGCCCTCCTCCAGGTCCTCCGGATCCTCCTTCGCCCACACCGTCACATGCCCGGTGTTGCGGTCCAGCTCCACCCGCGCCCGCCGGCGGCTGCCCTCGGTGCGGTGGTAAGCGATGAGGAGGGCCGACTCGATCGCCTCGACCAGCAGGTCGAACGAGATCTCCTTCTCCCGCACCAGTCCCCGCAGGGCACTCATGTCGATATCCACGGCTACGCCTCCTCCTTGTTCTCGTCGTTCTCGTCGTTCTCGTCGATCTTCTCGTCGGGCTGCGCGTCACGCTTGTCGGACTTGCTTTTGAACTCCAGCTCGACACGCGCCTTGGCGATCTCGTCGAAGGAGACCCGGCGGGCGGTCGGCTTGCGGCCCTTGACACCCGGCACCTCGAGGTCCAGCCCGGACTCGTCGACGGCGATGATCCGCGCCACCAGCTCGCCGCCCTCGTGGAGTTGGGCCTTGATGAGGCGGCCGACGGCGCGGCGGTAGTGCCGCAGCTCGGTCAGCGGGCGGTCGGCGCCGGGGGAGGTCACCTCAAGGGTGTACGGGGCGCCGCCCATCACATCGGAGTCGTCCAGGACCTGCGAGGCCTCTCGGCTCAGCTCGGCACACTCGTCCAGCTGGACGCCCTCGTCGGAATCGACCACGATCCTCAGCACCCGCCGCTTGCCTGCCGGTGTCACCTCGATCTCTTCCAGATCCAGGTCTCGCGCGGCGACGAGCGGTTCAAGCAATCCGCGCAGCCTCTCGCTCTGGGTCGTGCTCATCCGGGTGACTCCTCGGCCGCGTGTGCTGTTGTGGGTAGGTCGCGTGTCGGGTCAAAGCCTATCGGTTCCGGCGGGGTACTGACGATTCGGTGGGTGGTCACGGATACTCTCGCCTGCGGTGATCACTACGAAAGACCCCGGGAAGTGCAACGTGCCGAAAGTGGCGCTCACGCGCAGAAGGACCCTGCTGGCCGGCGCCGCCCTCGGGGGCATGGCGCTGCTCACCGGCTGCTCCGAGGACTCCGGCCCCGACCGGGCCGAACACTCCTCCTCGGCCGAGCGGCTGCGCGAGCGCTCCGCCCGCGACAGTTCGACCCTGCTGGCGCGTTACGACGCGACGCTGGCCGCGCACCCGGCGCTGGAGTCGCGGCTGAGCCCGCTGCGCTCCGAAGTCGCCCGGCACGCCGAGGCGTTCAGCAAGGAACAGGCCACCCCCTCCCCCGGCGACGGCGCCGTTGACGGCCCGGCGCGCGACGCCGGTGTGCCCGCGTCCGGCCCGTCGCCGCACGGCTCCCGGCGGCCGTCCGAGCCTCGGGTTCCCCGGGACGAACGGACCGCACGCGCGGCCCTCGCCGACGCGGAGCGCACGCTCGCCGACGTCCGCACCAAGGCGCTGACCGCCGCGCCCCCGGAGTTGGCCCGGCTGCTCGCCTCGGTCGCGGCGGCCGGAGCGGCGCATGCGTATCTGCTGGCGGAGCCGGCCGGATGACGGGCACGGCGGCACGGCGGAGAGCAAGGACCGGCGAAGGGATGTGCGCATGAAGGCCACAGCGGTTCACAGCAGGAACCGGCGCGAGGACGAGAACAGCGGGCGCGACGAGCTGACGGCGGTGCAGGCGGCGCTGGCCGCCGAGCATGCGGCGGTCTACGGCTACGGCGTGGTCGGCGGGCGGATCGCCGGTGACCGGCGCAAGGAAGCTCAGGCGGCGTACGACGGGCACCGTGCGCGCCGGGACGCGCTGCGCCGCGAGGTCCGCGACCTGGGCGGTACACCGCGGGCCGCGGCCGCCGCCTACGAACTGCCCTTCCCCGTCCCGGACGCGGCGGCCGCGGCCCGGCTGGCGGCGGAGCTGGAGGACCGGCTGGCCGCCGTCTACGCGGATCTCGTACGGTCCGGCGGCGCGGCCAGGCGCAAGGAGGCGGCGGCCGCGCTGCGCGAGGCGGCGGTGCGGGCGGTGCGCTGGCGCGGCAGCGGCGTAGCCTTCCCTGGGCTCGTGGAGCGGGCCGTGGCCGCCACTCCGTCCGGCGCCGCGAGCGCCTCCGCCGGCGCGCTCTGAACGACCGGCCGCGGTGCGGTCACGGCCCCAGGAAGGGGACAGCTCAAGCATGGCAACGGCACCCATCGAACCGCCGCAGCGGTTGGTGAGTTCGCTGAGCGGCGATCCGGAAAGTCCCGTGCGGGAGTGGCTCGACGCGCTGCCGACGCTGGTTCAGCAGCGGCTGGAGGCCTGGGATCTGACGCTGGAGAGGGTGCACGCCCCCGGTGGCCGCAGCAGTCTGCTCGCCCTCGTACGGCAGAAGGACGGGACGCCCGCGGCGCTGAAGTTCCCGGTGCCCGGGCGGGTGTCCGCGCACGAGGGGGCGGCGCTGGAGGCGTGGGACGGCTGGGGCGCGGTGCGGCTGCTGCAGTCCGACGCCGCGAGCGGGGCGCTGTTGCTGGAGCGGCTGCAGGGCGGTGTGTCGCTGCGGTCGCTGCCGGAGGCCAAGGCGCTGCTGGAGGCGGCCGGTACGGTGCGGCGGCTGTGGGTGCCGGCGGGCCCGGAGCACTCCTTCGAGACGCTGGCCGGGCGTACCGAGGAGGCCGTGGAGGCGCTGCGGACGGCCGGGGCGCTGATCCCGGCGGCCGGGCCGCTGGTGGACCAGGCGCTGGAGCTGCGGCGCACCCTGCCGGACGGGTCCGACGAGCAGTTTCTGCTGCACGGCACGTTCCGGCAGGGCAAGGTGCTGGCCGGTGAGCGGGCGCCGTGGCTGGCGGTCGGCCCGTCGCCGGTGGTGGGCGAGCGGGCGTACGACCTGGCAGCGCTGGTGCTGGACCGGTTCGAGGATCTGGCGGCCGGGTCGGGCGCGGCCGCCGCGGCCCGCCGCCGGGTGACCAAGCTGGCCGACTCCCTGGACGTGGACCGGGACCGGCTGCGCGAGTGGACGCTCTACCGAGCGGTGGACATCGGCGTACGGGAGGCGGTGGCGGGCGACCGGCAGCGCGGTGAGCTGCTGCTGGAGTTCGCCGCCTGGCTGTAGTGGAGGACGAACGGGCCGGCCTCCGGGGTGTGCGCCCCGGCGGCCGGCCCGTTCACCTGCGGTGGTTACGCGCTGAGGCGGGCGACGGCCTCCTCGACCGTCAGCTCCTCGCGCTCGCCGGTGCGGCGGTCCTTGACCTCGACGACGCCCTCGGCGGCGCGGCGGCCGGCGACGACGATGGCCGGGATGCCGAGCAGTTCGGCGTCGGTGAACTTCACGCCGGGCGAGACACCGGCCCGGTCGTCGACGAGGACCCGCAGGCCCGCGGCGCCGAGCTGTTCGCCGACCTCCAGGGCGAGTTCGGTCTGCTTGGCCTTGCCGGCCGCGACGACATGCACATCGGCCGGGGCGACCTCGCGGGGCCAGCACAGGCCGGACTCGTCGTGGGTCTGCTCGGCGAGGGCGGCCACCGCGCGGGAGACGCCGATGCCGTACGAGCCCATGGTGACGCGGGCGGGCTTGCCGTTCTGGCCGAGCACATCGAGCTCGAAGGCGTCCGCGTACTTGCGGCCGAGCTGGAAGATGTGGCCGATCTCGATGGCGCGGTCGATGCGCAGGCCGGTGCCGCACTCGGGGCAGGGGTCGCCGGGCTCGACGACGACCACGTCGAGGTACTCGTCGACCTCGAAGTCACGGCCCGCGACGACGTTGCGGGCGTGCTTGCCCTCCTTGTTGGCGCCGGTGATCCAGGCCGTGCCGGGGGCGATGCGCGGGTCGGCGAGGTAGCGGAACGCCTTGCCGGCCAGGTCCTGCGGGCCGACATAGCCGCGGACCAGGTCGGGGCGGTCGGTGAAGTCCTCGGCCGTGACCAGCTCGACGGTGGCCGGTGCGAGGTGCTCACCGAGCTTGCCGAGGTCGACCTCGCGGTTGCCGGGGACGCCCACCGCGACGATCTCGCCGTCGACCTTGACCAGGAGGTTCTTCAGGGTCGCGGAGGCCGGTACGCCGAGGTGCTCGGCGAGGGACTCGATGGTCGGGGTGTCGGGGGTGTCCAGCTCCTCGACCGGGCCGTGCGCGGAGCCGTCGACCGCTTCGACCTTGACCGTGACGGCCTCGGTGTTGGCGGCGTAGTCGCAGGCGGGGCAGTCCACGAAGGTGTCCTCACCGGCCGCGGCGGGGGCGAGGAACTCCTCGGAGGCGGAGCCGCCCATCGCGCCGGAGACGGCGGAGACGATGCGGTAGTCGAGACCCAGGCGCTCGAAGATCTTCTGGTAGGCCTGGCGGTGCAGCGCGTAGGACTGCTCCAGGCCCTCGTCGGTGGTGTCGAAGCTGTACGAGTCCTTCATCTGGAACTCGCGGCCGCGCAGCACACCGGAGCGGGGGCGGGCCTCGTCGCGGTACTTGGTCTGGATCTGGTAGAGGATCACCGGCAGGTCCTTGTAGGACGCGCACTGGTCCTTGACCGTGAGGGTGAAGATCTCTTCGTGGGTGGGGCCGAGGAGGTAGTCGGCGCCCTTGCGGTCCTTGAGGCGGAAGAGCAGGTCGCCGTACTCACTCCAGCGGCCGCTGGCCTCGTAGGGCTCCTTGGGCAGCAGGGCCGGCAGCAGGACCTCCTGGCCGCCGATGGCGTCCATCTCCTCGCGGACGATGCGGGAGACGTTCTCCAGGACCTTCTTGCCCAGCGGCAGCCACGTCCAGATGCCGGCGGAGGAGCGGCGGACGTACCCGGCGCGGACGAGCAGCTTGTGGCTGGCGGTCTCGGCGTCGGCCGGGTCGTCGCGCAGTGTCTTGACCATCAAACGGGACATGCGCTGGACCTGTGCGGCGTGGGCCATGGAGTTTCTCCTGCGTAAGAAAGGTGACTCCCTGGAGGTTAGCCGCAGGGGTGTGGCGCACGGAAATGCGTATCCGCTGCGCTTTGCTTGCTTCCCGCGTTGTCGGCTTTCCCGCCGTGGGGGCGTCTCGCCGTTGCGCCCCTCCGCTGCACTGTGCTGCGGCACGCGATGTCGGCTGTGCCGCCGCCCGCCTGCGGCGGGCGGGGTCCGCTGCGCGAGGCTGTTGGGTGCGGGGCGGGCCGGAGCGGTCCCTCCCGTGGCGGGTGGGAAAAACAGAGGTCAGCGCCTCAGGGGGAGGGGGGCGCCCATCACCGCGTACGGCGTCGGGGCGCTCGGGAAGAGGACCCGGCGGGCGATGTCGCGGTAGCCGAGGGAGCGGTACAGGAGGCGGGCCGGGCTCTCGGTGTCGACGGCGGAGAGGATGGAGCGCGGTTCGGCGGCCACGTCGGTGATACGGGTGATCAGTGACCGGCCGATGCCGCGGTGCTGGTAGGCGGGGTGGACGTGCAGCTCGGTGATGGTGAAGGAGTCGTCGAGCCAGTGGTCGAGGCCCTCGCTGCGGAGGTAGGGCTCGACGACGGTGGACCACCAGTGGGCGCGGTCGTTGGGCATGCCGTAGACGAAGCCGACCAGCCGGCCGGCGGGGGTGGTGGCGCCGAGGGCGCGGGCACCGGTGCAGGAGAAGTGGCGCAGCACGATGTGCCGGCGGACGGCGATCTCCTCGTCGCTCAGGCCGAACGCGAGTGCCTGGACGGCCAGCGCGTCGTCCACGCGGGCAGCAAGATCAAGGGGGCCGACCGCGACGTCATCCATGGTCGGAGCGTACAAGGCGGCGGGTCAGAAAAGTACGCTCATGAAGGCGCCGACTTCCTCGAAGCCCACCCGCCGATAGGAGGCGCGAGCGGCGGTGTTGAAGTCGTTGACGTAGAGGCTGACGACGGGGGCGACATCGCTGAGGGCGTAGCGCAGCACGGCGGCCATCCCGGTCTCGGACAGGCCCTTGCCGCGATAGGCGGGGTCGACCCACACGCCCTGGATCTGGCAGGCCCGCTGGGTGGCGGCGCCGATCTCGGCCTTGAAGATGACCTTGCCGTTCTCGATACGGGCGAAGGAGCGGCCGGAGCCGACGAGTTCGGCGACCCGGGCCTGGTAGAGGAGCCCGCCGTCGCCGGCCATCGGGGAGATCCCGACCTCTTCGGTGAACATGGCCACGCACGCGGGCATGATCAGGTCCATCTCGTTCTTGCGGATCCGCCGGACGTACGGGTCGGGAGCGATCTCGGCGGCCGGTGCGGTGGTGACCATCAGGGGCTGATGGGTGCGGATCTCGCGGGCCGGTCCCCAGTGGGGCTCCAGGAGCGACCACAGCACGGCGATGGATTCCGCGGGGCCCACGATGGACGAGCAGCGGCGGCCCTGCCGGCGGGCACGTTCGGCGAAGCCACGGACGGCCTCGGAGGTGGCGCCGACGGGGACGAGGTTGGCTCCGGCGTAACAGAGCGACTCCAGACGGCCGCGGACGTACCAGCCCCACATCTCGCCGCCCAGCCGCCAGGGGTCGAGGCCGGCGACCTGGACGCGGGCGGCGACGAAGGCGTTGGCGACCGGGTCGCGGTCCAGGACCGCGAGCGCATCGTCGAGGTCCCCGGGCTCGAGGACCTTGATGGTGGTGGTCGTCAGCACGTGTCGGAAAGCCTCACCGGTACGGGCCTGGGAGGCCAGGCGGGAGCAGGTCTTGGCACTTTACCTCCCCCCGCGCGCGAGCACCCGGCCGCCGGCGGACGGATCGCCCCGGGCAGGCGCGAGCCCCGCGGCCCGGTGCGGGCGGCGGGGCTCGGGCGGGTGGCTGCCGGGGGTCAGCCCGCTGCGGAGACGACCGGGCTGCCGGAGGCGATGCCGTCCTTCTCCATCTGCTCGGCGATCTTCATCGCCTCTTCGATGAGGGTCTCGACGATCTTCGACTCGGGGACGGTCTTGATGACCTCGCCCTTGACGAAGATCTGGCCCTTGCCGTTGCCGGAGGCGACTCCGAGGTCGGCCTCGCGGGCCTCGCCGGGGCCGTTGACGACGCAGCCCATGACGGCGACGCGCAGCGGCACCTCCATGCCCTCCAGGCCCGCGGTGACCTCGTCGGCGAGCTTGTAGACATCGACCTGGGCGCGGCCGCAGGACGGGCAGGAGACGATCTCCAGCCGGCGCTGGCGCAGGTTGAGCGACTCCAGGATGGAGATGCCGACCTTGACCTCTTCGGCGGGCGGGGCGGAGAGCGAGACGCGGATGGTGTCGCCGATGCCCTCGCTGAGCAGTGCGCCGAAGGCGACGGCGGACTTGATGGTGCCCTGGAAGGCGGGCCCGGCCTCCGTGACGCCGAGGTGGAGGGGGTAGTCCGACTGGGCGGCGAGCTGGCGGTAGGCGTTGACCATCACGACCGGGTCGTTGTGCTTGACCGAGATCTTGATGTCGCGGAAGCCGTGCTCCTCGAAGAGGGACGCCTCCCACAGCGCGGACTCGACGAGCGCCTCGGGGGTGGCCTTGCCGTACTTCTGCAGCAGGCGGCTGTCCAGGGAGCCGGCGTTGACGCCGATCCGGATCGGGGTGCCGGCGTCGGAGGCCGCCTTGGCGATCTCCTTGACCTTGTCGTCGAACTGCTTGATGTTGCCGGGGTTGACGCGGACCGCGGCGCAGCCGGCGTCGATCGCGGCGAAGACATACTTCGGCTGGAAATGGATGTCTGCAATGACCGGAATCTGGGACTTCCGGGCGATCACGGGCAGCGCATCGGCGTCGTCCTGCGTCGGGCAGGCGACCCGGACGATCTGGCAGCCGGAGGCCGTCAGCTCGGCGATCTGCTGCAGCGTGGCGCCGATGTCGGACGTCCGCGTGGTCGTCATCGACTGCACCGAGACCGGTGCGTCTCCGCCCACGGCGACCGTGCCGACCTGGATCTTGCGGCTGACCCTGCGGTCGGCGAGCTTGGTCGGTACGTCCGGCATTCCCAGTGAAATGGCAGTCATCTGGCGAGCAACCCCAAGGTGTGGATCTAGGCCCCGCATCGGCGGGCTCCGGTCTTCGAGATTACGGCACGGGGGTCGCGGCAAGCACATCGCTCCCCTGTGCCCCCACGAAAGGAGACGGCCGGACACCTCCAAACGCCACGGAGGTGTCCGGCCGCCGCCAAACGTGCTTTCTAGGTCAGCTTCACCGGATTCACCACGTCGGCGACCAGCACCAGCAGCGTGAAGCAGATGAAGATCCCGGCGACGACGTAGGCGACCGGCATCAGCTTGGCGACGTCGAAGGGGCCGGGGTCGGGACGCCGGACGATCTTGGCGAAGGCCCGCCGGACGGATTCCCACACGGCGCCGGCGATGTGCCCGCCGTCCAGCGGCAGCAGCGGCAGCATGTTGAACAGGAACAGCGAGAGGTTGAAGCCGGCGACCAGGAAGAGCATGGTCGCCACCCGCTGCTCCGGCGGGATGTTCAGGGAGAAGACCTCGCCGCCGACCCGGGCCGCGCCGACCACGCCCATCGGGGAGTCCTGCTTGCGCTCGCCGCCGTTGAAGGCCGCGTCCCACAGGTCCGGGACCTTCGCGGGCAGGTTTATCAGCGACGAGACACCCTGCTGGACCATGTTGCCCATGCGGTCGACGGACTGGCCGAAGGACTGCTGGACGACGCCGCTTGCCGGGGTGAAGCCGAGGAATCCGGCGGTGACGAACTCTCCGGGGACATAGCCGCCGTGGCCGTCGGTCTTGGCGACCTTGTTCTCGATGAGGTCGGCCTGCAGCGTCCGGCGGGCGCCGTGCCGCTCCACGACGAGCGTCGCGGGCCCCGTGGTGTCGCGGATCTGCTGCTGGAGGACGCCCCAGTCCGGCACGGCGTGGCCGTTGAACGAGACGATCTTGTCGCCGGCCCGGAGGCCCGCGGCCTTGGCCGGGGAGTCCTTGGCGCTGTGCGGGCACTTGTCGGTCTTGGCGGCGGCCGAGATGACGCACTCCGAGACCGAGCCGACCTGGGTGGTCTGGGTGTTGATGCCGAAGCCCATCAGCACGCTCATGAAGATCACGACCGCCAGGATCAGGTTCATGAACGGCCCGGCGAACATCACGATGACGCGCTTCCAGGGCTTACGGGTGTAGAAGAGGCGCTTCTCGTCGCCGGGCTGCAGCTCCTCGAAGGCCGCCGAGCGGGCGTCCTCGATCATGCCGCGGAACGGCGAGGTGGAGCGGGCCTGCAGCTTTCCGTCGTCGCCGGGCGGGAACATCCCGATCATGCGGATGTAGCCGCCGAGCGGAACGGCCTTGATGCCGTACTCGGTGTCGCCCTTCCTGCGGGAGAAGATCGTCGGCCCGAAGCCCACCATGTACTGCGGCACGCGGATACCGAACAGCTTGGCCGTCGAGAGGTGGCCGAGCTCGTGCCAGGCAATGGAGAACAACAGGCCGACGACGAAGACGACTATGCCGAGGATGGTCATCCAGGTCGTCATGCGCGAGCCTCCGAAGGTGTCCGTGCCGCACGGGCGGCCAGTTCGCGGGCGCGGGCGCGCGCCCAGGTTTCCGCCTCCAGGACGTCCGCGACCGTCAGGGAAGTTCCCTTGGCGGGCGTTCCGTGTTCGGCGACCACTGCGGCGACCGTATCCACAATCCCTGTGAAGGGCAGCCCGCCCTTGAGGAACGCATCCACACATTCCTCGTTCGCCGCGTTGAAGACGGCGGGTGCGGTGCCGCCCAGATCGCCGACGTGGCGGGCCAGCGGGACAGACGGGAAGGCCTCCTCGTCCAGCGGGAAGAACTCCCAGGTCTGCGCCTTCGTCCAGTCCACGCCCGGTGCGGCGTCCGGGACCCGCTCGGGCCAGCCGATGCCCAGCGCGATCGGCATCCGCATGTCGGGCGGGCCGGCCTGGGCGAGCGTGGAGCCGTCGGTGAACTCCACCATCGAGTGGATGTAGGACTGCGGGTGGACGACGACCTCGATGCGGTCGAAGGGGACGTCGAAGAGCAGATGCGCCTCGATGACCTCCAGGCCCTTGTTGACGAGGGTCGCCGAGTTGATGGTGACGACCGGGCCCATCGACCAGGTGGGGTGGGCCAGCGCCTGCTCGGGCGTGACACCCGCCAGCTCCCGCTTCGTACGGCCGCGGAACGGGCCGCCGGAGGCGGTGACGACGAGCTTGCGGACCTCGGCGCGCTCGCCGCCGGCCAGCGCCTGGAAGAGCGCGGAGTGCTCGGAGTCGACGGGGATGATCTGGCCGGGCGCGGCGAGGGCCTTGACCAGCGGGCCGCCGACGATCAGCGACTCCTTGTTGGCCAGCGCGAGCACCCGGCCGGCCCGGAGCGCGGCCAGGGTCGGGGCGAGTCCGATGGAGCCGGTGATGCCGTTGAGGACGGTGTGGCAGGGGGAGGCGGCCAGCTCGGTGGCGGCGTCGGGGCCGGCCAGGATCTCGGGCAGCGGCTCGCCCGCGCCGTAGCGGTCGGCCAGCGCCGTACGCAGCGCGGGCACCGTGTCCTCGCGCGCCACGGCGACGGCGTTCACCCGCAGCTGGTGCGCCTGGTCGGCGAGCAGCTCGACCCGGCCGCCGGCCGCGGAGAGTGCGGTCACCCGGAACCGGTCGGGGTTGCGCAGCACGATGTCGATCGCCTGGGTGCCGATCGACCCGGTCGAGCCGAGCACCACGAGTGAACGGGGGCCGCGGGGGGCGTCGAGGTCGCCGGGGGCCGGCTCGAAACGCGTATGCGGGTGGGCGAGGGAGTCCGTCATGTGGTCCATTGTGGCCGGTCGCCGAGGGGCCGTGGACACCTAGGGCGTGTCGTTTGGATCAGGGCGGATCAGGGAGCGGGGTCTGGTTCGTGCGATCGCAAGGCGGAGGAGGGAGTCGACGCGGAGCGTCGGC
>NZ_JBSHAW010000070.1:0-30222 GCF_053611685.1 Streptomyces sp. NPDC054786
GCCGGGGTGCATGTGCACCCCGGCCGCCGCGGGATGGGGGCGGCGGGCTCTGACCAGGCCCGCCGCCCCCGTTGCTCTCCTGTTTCGTTGCCGTGCCGCTCTGTTGCTCCTCGTGCGGGCGGCGTCTCGGCCCGTCGTCGTTCGGCCCGTCGTCGTTCGGCCCGTCGTCGTTCCGTCAACCCGCCGGACTCTCCACCCGACGGACTCTCAACCCGACGGCATCTCGAGCCGACTGCCGCGCAACCCGTCGCGAACTATCGGCTTCAGCAGTTGCGGTCGACGAGATCGAACGTCTTGTAGTGGTCGGCGGTGTAGTAGTCCTCGTCCTTCTTTTCGCCGGCCACGATGCGTCGGGCACCGCGGTCGGGCGAGCCCGGCGTGACGACGGTGAACTCGTGGTAGTAGTCCGAGCTCTGGGACGGGAGGATGCCCTCCCGGTTGTCGAAGACCGTCCCGTCCTTCGGGTACGGGTAGGGCCCGCCCTTCGCGATCAGATCGAGGGTGTCGTGGGCCTGCGAAGGCAGCTTGGAGTAACAGACGTTGCCGACGTCCTTGACGTGCACGGACGTGACGTGCGCCGTCGCGGCGTACGAGGTGGCCGGGTGGGTCGTGGCGACGGCAGGTGTGGCGGCGACCGTGGTCCCGCCGATGAGAAGGGCCGAAGCGAGGGCGCCGGCGGCGCCGATCCTGGTGATCCGTGGGGGGATTCTCATGCCCACCAGAATGACGCGCGTAGACATGATCCTGTCAATCCCAACGGGCGGAAGTTTTCCAGGAGTTCACACCTTCAGCCCATCGGACGCCGCCACCGGGCACGATCACGCGTCAGCCATCACCGCCGACAAGACACCCTGCGGCGGTGAAGACGGCTGATCGGTGTGCCTGCCCGTGTCAGGTCCTGGCGACGGCGGCAACGCCGTCGATCTCGACGAGCACGCCGTCACGCACGAGTTGCGTGACGACCGTGGTCCTGGCGGGTACCGGCGAACAGTCCGCGAAGAACTCCCGGTACACGCGGTTGAACGTGGCGAAGTCCCTCCTGTCGCTGAGGTAGCAGGTGCACTTGATGATCAGGTCCTTGCTGCTGCCCGCCGCGACGAGGACCGCGACAAGGTTGCTCAGAACCTGCTGCACCTGAGCCGCGAAGTCGGCCGGAATCTCGTGCGTAGCAGGGTCAAGTGGCCCCTGCCCTGACGTGAAGACCAGGTCACCGGACCTGATGGCCTGCGACAAGGGCGGCTCCGTGCCGTCGGGGAAGCGTACGAACGGGGCGTTCTCGGTGTGGATGCCTTCGATCACCCCGGCATTCTCCCGCAACCGCCGGCCGCCCGCCGAAGACATCTCTTTTTGCCTCTCAGGCAAATCTTTTGCCCGAGAGGCGAAGGGTCGTTATACCGGGGATATGACCGAGTTCCCCGACGAGCCCGCCGGCGCTCCGCCTGAGGACTTGTCCACCGTCGCACCGCGCCTTCGTGACCTGCGCAGACGCAGTGGTCTCACGCTGGAGACGGCGGCCCGGCTGGTGGGACTCTCGCCCGCGCATCTGTCGCGGCTGGAGACCAATCAGCGGCAGCCGTCCTTGCCGATGCTGCTGGCGCTGGCCCGTACCTACGGCACCACGGTATCCGACCTGCTCGGCGAGACCGCGCCGGAGCGGGACCCGATCATGCGCGCGGACCGTACGGAGCCGTCGGAGGCCGGCGGCTGGACGTACTGGACCGTGGGCGGCGCCGGGCGGGCGATGCAGGCGCTGCGGGTCCATGTGCCACAACGGGCGCAGGGCGATCTGGTGCGGGTGCATCCGGGCGAGGAGTGGCTGTACGTCCTGGACGGGCGGCTGCGGCTGACGCTCGGCGCGGCGGTGCATGTGCTGGACCCGGGGGACGCTGCGCACTTCGACTCGCTGACCCCTCACCGTATCGCCGCCGCCGCACCGGGCGGGACGGAGCTGTTGTTCGTCCACACGCTGCTGCAGAGCGGGGCCGCCGAGCTGTGCCTCGGCGACGACGCGAGGCGCCGCGGGCTGTGAGCCCTGGGCGCCGTTCTTGAAAGGACCGTACGTCGTGCCTGAACAGATCACTCCTGCCACTCCACCCGCGTCGGAGCCGCTGCCCGCGGCGAGGTCCGCCGCCCGGACGTACAAGGAGGACAAGCCACCGCGCGGGCTGTATGTGCGGGTGTTCATCTATGTCGTGGCGACCCATGTGCTGTTGGCGTTCCTGAGCTTCCTGGTGATCGTCGCCAAGACGCGGTGACGCTGCGCCGGGCCGGTCCCTGCCGTACCGCTGCGGAGGGCCCTCGGCTCGGCAACGTCCATCTCTTCGGTGCGAAAGTCCATTGCCCCGGTGCGGCGGGCAGGTGAAGCCTGCTGGCGCGAAGGCTCGCACGACTCTCGTCCCTGCACCTCGCTGCACCGAGGAGGACCGAAGGATGCACCGTACGCGTACCGCGGCGGCCACCGCGTTGGCCATGGCCTTGGCCGTGCTCCCCCTGACGGGCATGGCGGGGCCGCCGGGCGGCGGCGGGAAAGCGGGGCACGACGGTCCCGGGGACAGACCCGGAGTTGCCGGTTCCCGTGCCGTCTCCCCCACGCCCCGTTCCGTCCGAAGCCGGTCCGACCGGGTCACCATCACCCCCTCCGTGACCGTCGTCGCCGGGCCGGACACCGATGCCCCGGCACTGGCCGTCGTCGAGAAGTCGCTCAAGGACGCCGGTGCGGACCGGGTCGTACGGGCCGGGCGGGCGCCGGGCGGGCAGTTGGCGGTGTATGTGGACGGTGCGGGCGCGGCGCGGGCGTTGCAGGACATGGGGGCGCGGGGCAGCGACCAGCTGCCCGCCGAGGGCTATGCGCTGGCCGTCGGCGACGGCCGGATCGCACTGTCCGGCAAGGACGCCACCGGTACGTATTACGCCGCGCAGTCGCTGCGGCAGCTGCTGCCCCACCGGGAGCGGCCGGGCGCCCAGGTGCGGGGCACCGCCGTACGGGACTGGCCGGCCACCCCGTTGCGCGGTGTCATCGAGGGCTTCTACGGAACCCCGTGGTCGCACGAGGCCCGGCTCGACCAGCTCGACTTCTACGGCGAGCACAAGATGAACATCTATGTGTACTCGCCGAAGGACGACCCCTATCTGCGGGAGAAGTGGCGTGACCCGTACCCCGCGGATCAGCTCGCACACCTCAAGGAGCTGGTGGACCGGGCGCACGAGCGGCATGTGGAGTTCACCTATGCGCTCTCCCCGGGGCTGTCCGTCTGCTACAGCTCCGACGCGGATCTCCAGGCGCTGACCGCCAAGTTCCAGACGCTGTGGGACATCGGTGTGCGGACCTTCGCGGTGCCGTTGGACGACATCAGTTACACGAACTGGAACTGCGCGGCGGACAAGGACGCGTTCGGGACCGGCGGCGGGGCGGCGGGGGCGGCGCAGGCCCATCTGCTCAATCGCGTCCAACAGGAGTTCATCGCCAAGCATCCGGACGCCGAGCCGCTGCAGATGGTGCCTACCGAGTACTACGACGTGAAGCTGTCGCCGTACAAACAGGCACTGGCCACCCAGCTGGACAAGAATGTGCTGGTCGAGTGGACGGGCGTGGGGGTGATCGCGCCGACGATGAGTGTCGCCCAGGCGCGGCAGGCCCGGGAGGTGTTCGGGCACCGGATCCTGACCTGGGACAACTACCCGGTCAACGACTATGTGACCAACCGGCTGCTGCTGGGGCCGTTCAACGGCCGGGAGAAGGGGCTGCCGGAGCAGCTGGCGGGGATCACCGCGAACCCGATGATCCAGCCTGCCGCGTCCAAGCTCGCGCTGTACACGGTGGCCGACTACGCGTGGAACGACTCCGCGTATGACGCCCGTGCCTCATGGGGCGCGGCGATCGAGGAACTGGCCGGTGGCGACGCCCGTACGGCACGGGCGCTGCGGGCCTTCGCCGATGCCCATTACGCCTCGTCGCTCAATCCGAAGCAGGCACCCGAACTGGCCGCAGCCATCGCGGAGTTCGGCAAGGACGGGGATGCCCGACGGCTGGACGGGGTGCTGCGGAACCTGCAGGACGCGCCGGCGGTGCTGCGTGACCGGCTCGCCGACCGGGGTTTCGTCAAGGACAGCGGACCCTGGCTGGACGCGACCCATGCCTGGGGCGTCGCGGCACGTACCGCCCTTCAGCTGATCGAGGCGACGAAGGCGGGCGACGGCGCGAAGGCCTGGCAACTGCGGCAGCGGATCCCGGAGTTGGTGAAGACCGCCACGTCGTTCGTGTATGTCGACATGTCGGGGAAGAGGGTTCCGGTACTGGTGGCGGACGGGGTGCTGGACACGTTCGTCGAGGACGCGGTGGCCGCGCATGACGAGGCGCTGGGCGTCGTCGGCCGTCCGAAGGGGACGACGGATCTGTCGGTCTACCAGGACAACGCGGTCTCCCGGATGGCCGATGGTGATGACGCCACCTACTTCTGGAGCAGCGCCGGGCCCAAGGCCGGCTCTTTCGTGGAGCTGGATCTGCATGCGGAGCGTCCGTTGGGCACCGTCCGGCTGGCGATGGGCAAGAGCGGCAGCCCGGACGACTATCTGCGGCACGGCGTCCTGGAGTATTCGTCGGACCACAAGAACTGGCAGCAGTTGGCCGCGTTCGACGGGAAGGCCGAGGTCCGCGTCGAGCCCCCGGCCGGCGCCAGGGCCCGGTACGTCCGGGCGCGGGCCACTCAGGCGCAGGACAACTGGCTGGTGGTACGGGAGTTCGCGGTGGCCGGCGCGGATGCGGCGACGGTGACCGGCGGTCCGCCCGCGGCGGCGGGCAGCGCGCTGCGGTCGGCGGGGGACGGTGACCCGGCGACCGTCTATCACGCGGCGCGGGCGGCGCAGTCCGGTGAGGCGCTGGAGTTCTCCCCCGACGCGCCCCGCACGGCACGGTCCGTCATCGTCCTGCGGCCGCAGGGCGCACCCGCCGGGGCGGCGAGGGTCGAGGTCCGTACGGGCGGTGCCTGGCGCACGCTCGGCACGCTGTCCGGGGCCTATACGCGGCTCGCCGCGGGCGGCGGCGCGATCGGGGCCGTGCGCCTGGCCTGGCGGGACGCGGCAGCGGCGCCCGAGGTCAATGAGGTGGTTCTGCGCTGAGGGGGGCCGAGGGGCTGAAGGGAACCGCCATTTCCTGACGGGCCCGCGTCATCGGGCCCTCGGTCTCCTCCGTGCGTCCTACTCTGAGGCTCTGGCCGCCGCCCTCGCCCCGGAGGAGACCACCCATGGCCCGACCTGCGCCCGATGCCCCTCGTCCGAACGCGGCCGCCGTGCTCGATGACGCGCTGCGTGTACTCGCCCCGGACACCGACGCCAACCGGCTGGTCTCGCGGATCGAGGCGGGTGCGGCGCCGCGCTCCGTGTTCGCCACCTTCGCCCTCGAACAGCACCACGTGATCAGCGCCGACCGGCTCAGCTTCCAGCATCTGGCGCGACGGGCGGACGGCGACCCGCCCGTGGCCGACTTCTTCGATCTGCTGGCCCGGGGCGAGGCGCTGGCCCTGAAGCAGCTGGCCGGGCTGTCGGACGCATGTGAGCTGAGCGAGCGGGAGATCACGGAGTACCAGCCGCGCCCCGGCTGCCAGGCGTACCCCTCGTATGCGGCGCGGCTCGCCCTCGGCGGCGAGCCGGCCGATGTGGCGATCGCACTGACCGCCAACTTCGCGGCGTGGGGCGGCTGTTGCGCGGTCATCGAGGCCGCGATGCGTGACCACTACGCCTTCCCCGAGGAGGCTTGTGGGTTCTTCGGCTTCTTCGCCGAGCCGGCCCCGGCCGTCGACGAGAAGGCACACGCGGCGGTGCAGCACGGCCTCGACACCGGCCAGGCGGAGCCGTCCACGGCGCACCGCTACGGCCGCCTCCTCCAGGCGTATGAGCTCATGTTCTGGAACTCCGTCGCCGAGTGATCCGGACTTGCGGCCGGAGCGCTCGGGCAGATAGCAGCTGGTGGCCGGCTCATCGGCCAGCACCAGTGCCTGCGTCCCGCTCTCGTCCGTCAGTGTGCCGCCCTCCATCGACCCGGACATGATCCGGGTGAACGAGCGATGGGAGTCCAGGGAGCAGCATGACGCCGCGCTGCTGCGGCCGGAGGCGGAGAGGCCGCGATTGCGGAGGCGCTTCCGTTGCTGACGGGCGGGTTCACCGGCCAGGAGCGCACCGTCGTGGGCGGGGTGGGGGTTTGAGGAGTCCGCGGCCGGTGGCCCTGACCATCCGTCAGTGCCACCGGCCGGTTTCCGCTGTCAGCCGTCCAGCTCGTCGTGGCGGGCGCCGAGCCGGCGCGCGCCCTCCTCGGTGAGTGAGCCGTGCAGACGCAGCCGGGCTATGCCGCCGTCCGGAAAGATGTCGATCCGGACATGGGTGGCGGGTGGTGCGCCGGCCGGCAGGAAGCGGTGGACGGTGTCGGGCTGCAGGCGGGTGCGGGGCAGCAGTTCGACCCAGTCACCGTGCTCTCCGTCGCGTCCGAGCAGTGCTGCCCAGCCTGCGGAGTTTCCCTTGAGGTAGCCGGTGTCGATCTCCACGGCACGGATCACGGACTGCTCGGTGAGGCGGTAGCGGACCCAGTCGTGGCCGGTGCCGCGGCGGCGCCGGGTCTCCCAGCCGTCGTCCATCTTGCGTGAGCGGCCGGGCTGGATGGTGTGGGTGGGCGAGGAGTAGAAGCGGTCCGAGGCGTCCTCGACCCGGCCGCCGTTCTCCAGCGCGACGACGTCGAAGGTGCCCAGCGCGGCCAGCCAGCCGGGCGCGGGGACGACCTCACCGTGGACGCGGAGGCGAGCCACGCCACCGTCGGGGTGCTGGTTGAGGCGCAGATGGGTGAAGCGGCGGGTGGTGTCGACGGCGAAGCCGTTGGCGGCGTGCCCGCCGATGGCGGTGCGCGGGACGAGGGTCGTCCAGGGCACGTCGGCGGCGAGGAGTTCGGCCGGCGACGGGGAGCCCTCGACGCAGGTCCCCTCGACGCTGACGGACTGCGGGTAGTTGCCGCGGAAGTGGGCGGTGTCGACGATGATGCCGTGGATCACGCCGGGCGCGCCGAGCCGGATCAGCGCCCAGTCGTGGTCCTCGTCCGCCGGGAACGGGTGCGCGGCGTCGCTGCCGCGCCGTCGGCGGGTCTCCCAGCCGTCCATGATCTTGCCCTTGTGGCCGAAGGCCTCGGGGTCGAAGTGGGCGGGCTCGGGCCTGAGGAGGTTCTCCCGCTCGGCGAAGAACTCATCGTTGGCGGCGAGCACACCGGCGCCCAGCCGCCGGTCGGCGAGATCGGGGAGGTGGGTGAAGGGGAAGCCGTCGGGGCCGGGGGTGCGGTAGTCGGCGTAGGGGTCGCCGCCGGCGTACGGGCCCGCGTCGCCGGTGTAGCGGGGAAGGCCGGTGGCGGTCATGCGCGGTGCGGCCGTTCGAGCAGCTCGCCGGTGGGTTCGGCGAGGGTGGCGCCGTCGTTGATCTGCCGGCCGCGCAGCCAGGTGGACCGTACGACGCCGTGCAGGGTCTTGCCGGCGTACGCGGTGATCTTGTTGCGGTGCTGGAGGGCCTGCGGGTCGACGGTGAAGGTCTCCTCGGGGGCGAGGACGGCGAAGTCCGCGTCCCGGCCGGGCTCGATGGCTCCCTTGTGGCCGAGGCCGGCCAGCGCCGCCGGTGCGGTGGCCATCCAGCGCACGACGTCATCGAGGGTGTGACCGCGCTCGCGCGCCTCGGTCCAGATCGCGGGCAGGCCGAGCTGGAGGGAGGAGATGCCGCCCCAGGCCGCGCCGAAGTCGGCGGTCTTGAGGTCGGCGGTGGAGGGCGAGTGGTCGGAGACGATGCAGTCGATGGTGCCGTCGGCCAGTCCCTCCCACAGCGCGTCCTGGTTGGCGGCCTCACGGATCGGCGGGCAGCACTTGAACTCCGTTGCGCCGTCCGGGATTTCCTCGGCGGTCAGGGTCAGGAAGTGCGGGCAGGACTCGACGGTGATCTTGACGCCCTCGCGCTTGGCGGCGGCGATCAGCGGGAGCGCGTCGCTGGAGGACAGATGCAGGACGTGTACCCGCGCGTCGAGCCGCTGGGCGAGCACGATCAGCCCGGCGATGGCGTCGTTCTCGGAGATGCGCGGGCGGGAGGCGAGGAAGTCGGCGTACTTGGGGCCGTGCGGCTCGGGTGCGGCGCCCAGATGGCCCGGGTCCTCGGCGTGCACGATCAGCAGGCCGTCGAATCCGGCGATCTCCCCCAGCGCGGCGGCCAGTTGCTCCTGGTCGAGCTCGGGGAACTCGTCCACACCGGAGGGCGAGAGAAAGCATTTGAAGCCGAAGACGCCGGCGTCGTGCAGCGGACGCAGATCCTTGACGTTGCCGGGGATGGCGCCGCCCCAGAAGCCGACGTCGATATGGGCCTTGCTGCGGGCCACCTCGCGCTTGGTGTCGAGGTGGGCGGTGGTCGTGGTGGGCGGGAGGCTGTTGAGCGGCATGTCCACGAGGGTGGTGATACCGCCGGCCGCGGCCGCGCGGGTGGCGGTCCAGAAGCCCTCCCACTCGGTGCGGCCGGGGTCGTTGACGTGGACGTGGGTGTCGACGAGGCCGGGCAGCAGGACGTCGTCACCGAAGTCCCGGACCCGGGCCCCGGCCGGAGCCTCGGCGTCGTGCGACAGCACCGCGGCGATCTTGCCGTCCTTGACGACGACGGACGCGGCGCGCGTCCCCTGCGGGGTGACGACGCGTGTGGAGCGCAGCACCAGCTCTGTTTCGGACACCCGGTCCCCTCCTCGTATCTGTCTTCATCGTGGCGTGACGGCGTGCGGGGTGCACGGCCGCCGAGGGAGGCCGTGGCGTCCGGGGCACGGAAGGCACGCAGGAACGACTGCGAAATTCAACAGTCTGTTGAATGAGTCTTCACGCCGGACCGCGGCCCGTCAAGACCCCTTGGCGGGCACCGGCGGAGCGAGCGGCCCGGTCCCCTGCGACGTCGCCGGCTCCTCCGCCGCAGCGGCACTGACCTGCGACGGGATGATCTCTTCCGGGAGCGGGACGGTGCCCGCCGCGGCTCGCTCGCGGCGGGAGAGCAGGGCGTAGAACGCACCGGCGAGCCCCATGCCGAAGATCCAGGAGAACTGCGCGACCACGTCGAAGGCCGGGACCAGGGCGAGCGAGGCGCAGACCGCGGCGGCCGGCAGGAAGGCGGCCACGGCCTTCGGGTTGTAGCCCCTGCGGTAGAAGTACGCGCCCTGGGCATCGGCCGAGAACAGCGCATCGACGTCGATCCGGCCGCGGCGCACCAGGTAGTAGTCGACGAGCAGAATCGCCACCAGGGGACCGAGGAAGGCGCCGAGCGCCCCCAGGAAGTACTGGATCACCAGCGCGGAGGAGTACAGCTTCCAGGGCATGACGACGATCGCCAGCACCGCGGTGATCATGCCGCCGCGCTTGAAGTTCAGATGCTTCGGCGCGAGGTTGGCGAAGTCGTAGGCGGGCGAGACGAAGTTGGCGACGACATTGATGCCGATGGTGGCGACGATGAAGGCCAGCGCACCGATGACGGTGACCACCGGATTGTCGATCTTCTGGATCACCTTCACCGGGTCGTAGATCGCCTCACCGAAGACCGAGATCGTGCCCGCGGTGACGAGGACGGCGACCACGGCGAAGGCCGTGAAGTTCACCGGCAGCCCGATCAGATTGCCACGCCGGTAGGAGCGGTGGTCGGGCGTGAAGCGGGCGAAGTCGGCGTAGTTGAGGACCAGCGTCAGGAAGGTGGCGACGGTCAGGCTGACCGCGATCAGGCTCTGCTCGACCTGCGCGGAGCCGCTGAGGCCGGTGAGGCTGCGGGTCAGCGAGATGTCGCCGCCGGCCTTGACGACCAGATACACCGCGAGCGCGAGGACGACGAGCCAGACCACCGGACCGGTCGCGAAGTCCTGGACCTTACGGATGAACTCCATCCCGCGGGTCAGCAGGACGGCCTGCAGCGCCCACATCACCAGGAATGCGATCCAGCCCAGGGTGGACAGGCCCAGCACCGAGTTGTGGTCATAGGCGTCCAGGCCCGGCGCGAGCTGCAGCGTCAGCAGGACCACGGCGGTCGAGGCCAGCCAGGTCTGGATGCCGTACCAGGCCACGGCCATGATCGCGCGCAGCAGGGCGGGGATATTGGCCCCGTAGACGCCCCAGCTGGCGCGGGCGAGCACCGGGTAGGGGACGCCGGTCCGGTGCCCGGCGTGCCCCATGCGGTTCATCAGCCAGTAGACGATCGTGATGCCGGCCAGCAGCGCCACGAACACCTCCCAGGCGGGCAGACCGAGCACGAACAGGCTGGCGGCGAAGGCGTAGTTGCTGATCGCGTGGGTGTCGGACATCCACAGCGCGAAGATGCTGTACGTGCCCCATTTGCGCTCGGGGGCCGGTGCGAGGTCCTCGTTGAAAAGGCGCGGGTCCGGCTGCGGGGGCTTCGGGGGTGTTGTCACGTGTCCTCCCATGCAGGTTGGGTGGAGCTTAGGGGCTTAGTTGTCAGATGCCTGATGTCTGTGCGGAAAATTCTGTGTAACGCGGTGAGTCGTGAGCGCGCCCCGGGGACGGCCGCAGATGGGCGCTCAGCGGCCAGGAGCCGATGACCTTGGGGCGGGGCGGGGCGAAGCTGCGTCCTGTACTGGTGGTCAGCCCGAGGCCGACGACCGCCTCCGCGAACTTCACCGCAGCGGCGACGCCGTCCACCACGGGCACCCCGAGTGCCGCGGCGACCTTCTCCTGGAGCCCGGCCATCCCGCCGCAGCCCAGGCAGATCGCCTCGGCGCCGGCCCGGACGACCTCGCGGGCGGTCTCGATGATCACCTCGACGGTCCGGTCCACGTCCTGCTCCAGCTCCAGGACGCCGAGCCCGGTGCCGCGGACCGCGGCACAGCGCTGAAGCAGCCCGGCGGTCAGCAGCCGGTCCTCGATCTGCGGTACGGAGCGGTCGAGAGTGGTGACGATGCCGTAGGCGTGACCGAGCATCATCGCCATCTGGGCGGCGCTCTCGGTGATGTCCAGGACGGGGACGTCCAGCAGCTCCTGGGCGCCCTCCCGGCCCGGCTCACCGAATCCGGCCATGACCAGCGCATCGAAGGGCATATCGAGGCCGGCGAGCCGGTCCAGGACGGCCGCGGCGCTGAGATAGCCCTCGAAGTGGCCCTCGATCGACTCCGGCCCCCACAGGGGTTCGGTGGCGATGATCTCGGTGCCCGGGGCGGCGGCCGCGGTGGCGGTGGCGCGGATCGAGGCGGTCATGGAAGCCGTGGTGTTCGGATTCATGACGAGAATGCGCATGACGCTCCAACGATTTGGAGGATTCCATAGAATGGACAGTAGGTTTCGCGCAGCAGAACGTAGCTATGGCCACTGGCACCGTCAAGGGATCGCGGCTAGGAGGTTGCCGGACGGCTCACACCGTGGGACAAAGCGGGCCTGACCGGCGGGAACGAGTGTGCGAGAGACCGTGTGTCAACGTAGGGGGACCGGTAGGCTGCTCCGGTCGGGCCCGGCGCCCGCAAGCCCCGGCCGAGACCGATCCGCCCCGCCCCGAAAGGAACGCGACGTGCCGCCGTCCAGCGCCAGCACCTCCGCCGCCGATGCCAAGCCCGCCGGCACCGGCGGCGGCGTCCAGTCCCTCGAGCGCGCCTTCGACCTGCTGGAGCGGATGGCCGACGCCGGTGGCGAGGTCGGCCTGAGCGAACTCTCCGGAACCAGCGGGCTGCCGCTGCCCACCATCCACCGCCTGATGCGCACCCTCGTCGCCTGCGGCTATGTCCGGCAGCAGCCCAACCGCCGCTATGCGCTCGGCCCCCGCCTGATCCGGCTCGGCGAGAGCTCCTCGCGGCTGCTGGGTACGTGGGCCCGGCCCTTCCTGGCCCGCCTGGTCGAGGAGACCGGCGAGACGGCCAACATGGCACTGCTCGACGGCGACGAGATCGTCTATGTCGCCCAGGTACCCTCGCGGCACGCGGTCCGGATGTTCACCGAGGTCGGCCGACGCGTGCTGCCGCACTCCACGGGCGTCGGCAAGGCCCTGCTGGCCCACCATGCCCCCGAAGAGGTCCGCGCGCTGCTCGGCCGTACGGGGATGCCCGCCGCAACCGAGAAGACCATCACCGATCCGGACCGCTTCCTGGAAGCACTCTCCGATGTCCGCCGCCTGGGGTACGCGGTCGACGACAACGAGCAGGAGATCGGCGTCCGCTGCCTCGCGGTGCCGGTGCCCAACTCCCCCACCTCGGCGGCGATCTCCATCTCCGGCCCGACCGGGCGCGTGACCGAGGCCTCGACGGACAAGATCGTGCCGGTGCTGCAGGACGTCGCGGCGCAGCTGTCGGTGGCGCTGGCGAACCAGACGCCGGCGTAAGGCACAGCGGGACCTCGCCGGTCCCTCACGAGCCGGGAGGCGGCGTACGGCGCCCCTTCCGGGCACCGGCGCACCCCTGGCCCGGTCGCGGCTCCGCGCTCGCGGTCAGCGGGTGCGCGGCAGGTCGCCGAAGCGGTCGATCCCCGCACGCACCTCCGCCAGCGCGGGCGACAGTGCACTCACCGACCCGACCGCCCCGGCGATCAACAGGAGCGATCGGCGCAGCCGGGGCACCTCCGGCAGCCCGTGGCTCACCATCGCGTCCAGCGCGGCCAGCTCGTCATCCGCGGCCGTCCGATCCGGTAATTCCCCTGGAAGTACGGCCAGTTGGCGGCGCAGCCGGGCCACGGCCCCGCGCAGCTCCTGGACCCGTGGGTCGCCCTCGACCCCGGTCACTCGTCTGTCTCTCTGCAGCTGTTCCACAACGACGGCGTCCTCCAAAGCCGTTGCCCGTTCCGCAATGCGGGACAGTTAACGCCACTCTGCGCTGATCGCGCCACACGGAGAGCGAAAAAACCGGATCAACGAACGGATCCGATCGCTGTGGCCAAAGCCTGACGCCGCCTTTGGTTTTCCCCGCTCCCACCCCCTCGTTCACGAATCCTGCTTGGGCTCCACCGCGTTGCGCCACACCCGGACGTCGACGGTCATATAGCTGCTGGGGTCCGACTTCGGTGCGTAGCCCTTGAACGTGATCAGGGCGACATGGCCGTAGTCGGTGGTCAGGCACATCTGCGCGCCCTTGGTGAGCTGCTTGGTCAGGATGGTGTCGGTGAAGCGGGTCTCGCTGCGGCAGGTGGCGAGCGAGCCCTCCTGGCCGGGGTTGAGCAGCACCAGCTTGCCGGTCTCGGTGTCGACCTCGTCGTCCGAGTAGGTGCTGTCCTGGTACGAGAAGTCGACGTCCGAGTCGTTGTCGGAGTTGGTCGGGTGGACCGGCTCGTCGGACAGCGACAGGTGGTACTCGTCGGGCAGATTGATGCCCTTGTAGTCGACCGGGGACGGGTCCTGCACCGGGGCGGCCGGGGCCTTCGCCCCGTCGTCACCGGGGCTCGCCGTCGGGTCTCCGGCGGGTGTCGGCGAAGCCCCGGAGTCCTTCGTCTTGTTGTCGTCGGCGGCCTGGCCGTTCTTCGCCCGGCCGTCGTCCTTCATCACGGCGTAGACGAGGCCACCGCCGGCGCCCGCGAAGGCCAGCAGACAGACCAGCGCGACGGCCGCCATCAGCCCCTTGCGCTTCTTCTTCGGCGGCTGCGGGACCGCACCCGTGATGGCCGGACCGGTGACCGTCGGGCCGGCGGAGCCCGCACCGACGCCCGTTGGCGCAGCGGGTGCCGCGCCGGCCGGCCCGGCAGCGGTCGGCGCAGGGGCCGCCGGGCCGAACCCGGGCGGCGGCGTCTGCGGGTGGTCCAGCGCGGTCGGCACCGGCGCGACCGGTGCCGCGGGCCGGGCGGGCGGCTGCGCCGGCTGAACCGGCGGCCGGGCGGGCCGGGTCGGACCACCCGCGGTGGGCGCCTCCAGCGGGGGCGGCGGAGTCTGCGCGGGCGCGGGCGCGGCGGCACGCGTGGTGATGTCGGCGGCGACGGCGGTGGGCAGCCACTCCTCGGGGCGGCGCAGCTGGGTCTGGCCGGAGGCCGCACCGCACAGCTCGATCACTTCGGCGACGGACGGCCGGTCCGCCGGGTCCTTCGCCAGACACCGGGTCACCAACTCCCGCAGATCGTCGGGGAGCCCGGTCAGATCCGGCTCTTCGTGGACGATGCGGTAGAGCACCCCGTGCGAGGTGCCCTCACCGAACGCCGGGGTGCCGATGGCCGCGTACGCCGCGACCTGGCCGAGCGCGAAGACATCGGTGGCGGAGCTGATGGTGCTGCCCGCGGCCTGCTCGGGCGCCATGAAGGTGGGGGTGCCGACGGTGACGCCGCTGCTGGTGAGGGAGGTGGCGTCGGCGGCGCGTGCGATGCCGAAGTCGATGACGCGCGGGCCGTCGGCGGCCAGCAGCACATTGGACGGCTTCAGGTCGCGGTGCACGATGCCGGCGCCATGGATGACCTGCAGCGCCTCGGCGATTCCGGCCACCAGCAGCAGCACGGTGGAGACCGGGAGCCGTCCGTGCCCGGCGACCGCCGCGGCGAGCGAGGGGCCGGGGACGTAGGCGGTGGCGAGCCAGGGGCCGGCGCCTTCGGCGTCGCTGTCGATGACCGGCGCGGTGAACAGGCCCTGCACGCGCTGCGCGGACTGCACTTCCTGCTTGAAGCGGCGGCGGAACTCCGCGTCCTCGCTGAACTCGGGGCGGATCACCTTGATGGCGACGGGGCGCCCGCCGGGGGTGTAGGAGAGATAGACCTTGCCCATGCCCCCGGAGCCGAGCTTCGCCGTGAGGCGGTAGCCCGCGATCGCCCGCGGATCGTCACCTTCGAGCGGCTGGAAGATTCCGGCTCCGCCCACGCTGTTCACCACTACGTCCCCCGACTCAGAAAAAAGGCGCCGCCGTTTCCGCACGGCAGGCGCACTGCCCACAACGGGGCAGAACCTTATCCGGCCATGCGCCGCACCGTGACATCGCAGGTGAGCGAACGTCACGCATGTCCGAAGAGCCGGTTTCGCGACGGCATTTGGCGTCCACGGCGGCCCGGAAAAAGCCGTGCCGTGCGATACCCCTTCTTGGCCTGATGATGCGCCAGCACGTCTGTTCGCCATGCCACCCTTTGGTGTGGGCGCGCACGATCCGAAGCGTATGCCGCGGCGCGATGGAGCATTCTCCCTTTCAAGGAAATATCCGGCATATCACTGGATCGGAGAATGTCATGGAGTCCCACTCCGGCCCCGACACCGGCTCGAACCACCGCCGCGAAAGCGTCGTGCAACTCATCTGCCGCGCGTACGGCCTTTCCGATGCATCGGAGATCACGATGGAGCACATACACCGCTATGTCGTTGAGCGCCGGCGCGTGGAAGAACGTCTGCCTCACCTGCGCGAGCGGCTCCGGCCGGGCATTCCCCGTCCACGAGCCTCCGGTGACGCCGCCTGACCGGCGGGCCGCCCCCGGCGGGCCACGAGGCCGGACGCCATGAGGTAAGCAGTCCCCATGGCACCGACGACGCCCAGACAGCCGAGAGAACCGCAAGAACAGCCGCAACGCGCCCGGCCCGACACCCGTAAGGGGACGCGGAACACCGGGCGGCCCGAGGGGCGGGTGGCCGGTCTGCTGCTCGCCGCGGGCGGCGGGCGACGTCTGGGGGGACGACCCAAGGCGCTGCTCGACCACCGGGGACGGCCACTGGTCGAGCACGCCGCACGGGCACTACGGGACGGCGGCTGCCACCCCGTACACATCGTGCTGGGGGCGGCCGCCGGTTCCGTACGGGAACGGGCCGATCTCTCGGCGTACGGCACCTCGGAAAACCCGGACTGGGCCCAGGGTATGGGCTCCTCGCTCCGGGTGGGCCTCGCCGCGCTGGCCGGTTCGGGGGCGGATGCGGTCGTGGTGTCACTGGTGGACCAGCCGGGCATCGGCGCCGCGGCGGTGGCACGGGTGGTGGCGGCGTACGAGGGCGGCACCTCGCTCGCCTCCGCCGCGTACGAGGGCCGCCGCGGCCATCCGGTCCTCTTCGGCGCCGACCGCTGGCCGGAGATCGCCGCCACCGCGGAGGGCGACCGTGGTGCGCGCGCCTATCTCCGGCAGCATGCGGACGCCCTCACCCTCGTCGAGTGCTCCGACATCGCCGAGCCGTACGACATCGACACGCCGGAGGATCTCCACCGCCTGGAGTGACCCCGCCCGGAGCGGATACCCGCCTGCCCCGTCAACTGCCGTGCACGGTACGGGAGTACGCGCAGGGAGGGCGGTAATGGAGAGTGAGCGGCGTGGCACCGAGAGCCATTCGATCATCGCTTCTGTCGACTCTGAGAATCTCGACATCAACAAACCATTGAAGTTCCGCGATAAGGAAACTAGTCTCCACTGGTCAGAAGCGCCCTGAACCCAGTCGGCGCCCGCGACCGTATCCCGGAGCCCGCGGCACCCCGTGCCGCCCGGTGTCCCGGAGGCCGCCAGGCACCGCCGCTGAATGGAGTGACACCTCATGTCCGCACCAGCGCCGTCCCCGCTGGCCATCGCCGAAGTCGACCCCGCTCACACCCCCGAACGGCAGAGCGAGGTCCTCACCGACGCCGCGCTCGCCTTCGTTGCCGAGCTGCACCGCCGGTTCACCCCGCGCCGCGACGAGCTGCTCGCCCGCCGCGTCGAGCGCCGCGCCGAGATCGCCCGGACCAGCACGCTGGACTTCCTCCCCGAGACCGCGGAGATCCGCGCGGACGACAGCTGGAAGGTGGCCGAGGCGCCCGCCGCGCTCAACGACCGCCGGGTGGAGATCACCGGCCCCACCGACCGCAAGATGACCATCAACGCACTCAACTCGGGTGCCAAGGTCTGGCTCGCCGACTTCGAGGACGCCTCCGCCCCGACCTGGGAGAACGTCGTCTCCGGTCAGCTCAACATGATCGACGCCTATGAGCGCCGCATCGACTTCACCGACGCCGCGTCCGGCAAGTCGTACGCCCTCAAGCCCGCCGACGAGCTCGCCACCGTCGTGATGCGCCCGCGCGGCTGGCACTTGGACGAGCGCCACCTCCAGTTCGAGGGCCGGCCGGTCCCCGGCGCGCTGGTGGACTTCGGCCTCTACTTCTTCCACAACGCCCAGCGCCTGCTGGACCTCGGCAAGGGCCCGTACTTCTACCTGCCGAAGACCGAGTCGCACCTGGAGGCCCGCCTCTGGAACGAGATCTTCGTCTTCGCCCAGGACTATGTCGGCATCCCCCAGGGCACCGTGCGCGCCACCGTCCTCATCGAGACCATCACGGCCGCGTACGAGATGGAGGAGATCCTCTACGAGCTGCGCGACCACGCCTCGGGGCTGAACGCCGGCCGCTGGGACTACCTCTTCTCCATCGTCAAGAACTTCCGTGACGGCGGCGCCAAGTTCGTCCTCCCGGACCGCAACGCGGTCACGATGACGGCCCCGTTCATGCGCGCCTACACCGAACTTCTCGTCCGCACCTGCCACAAGCGCGGTGCGCACGCGATCGGCGGTATGGCGGCCTTCATCCCCAACCGCCGCGACCCCGAGGCCAACGAGAAGGCGCTCGCCAAGGTCAAGAACGACAAGGACCGTGAGGCCGGCGACGGCTTCGACGGCTCCTGGGTCGCCCACCCCGACCTGGTCCCGGTCGCCCGCGCCTCCTTCGACGCGGTCCTCGGCGACAAGCCGCACCAGAAGGACCGGCTTCGCGAGGACGTCTCGGTGTCGGCCGCCGACCTCATCGCCATCGACACCCTCGACGCCAAGCCCACCTACCAGGGCCTGATCGACGCGGTCCAGGTCGGCACCCGCTACATCGAGGCCTGGCTGCGCGGTCTGGGCGCCGTCGCCATCTTCGGCCTCATGGAGGACGCCGCCACCGCCGAGATCTCCCGCTCCCAGATCTGGCAGTGGGTCGACGCCGGGGTCGTCTTCGAGAACGGGGAGAAGGCCACCGCCGATCTGGTGCGCGCGGTCGCCGCGGAGCAACTGGCCGCCATCCGGGCCGAGGTCGGCGAGGACGCCTTCACCTCCGGCAGGTGGCAGCAGGCCCATGACCTGCTGCTCCAGGTCGCACTGGACGAGGACTACGCGGAGTTCCTGACGCTGCCCGCGTACGAGCTGCTGGGCTGAAGCCTTCGCCCGTGGCGCCCGAGGGGCCGGTACGTACCGCCGCACTGCGGTACGTACCGGCCCCTCGCCGTACCTCCCGCGGTCAGGTGGCGACCGCGCCCAGCGCCACGAAGCCGCAGATGAGAACGGCCAGGAGGGCCAGCAGGGGCCAGACGAAGCGGAGGTAGGTGTCGTAGCCGACCTTGGCGAGGGAGATGCCTCCCATGATGACGGCGGTGGTGGGGACCCAGAGGTTCATCCAGCCGCTGGCGGCCTGCCAGGCCGTCACCACGACCGCGCGCGAGACGCCGGCGAAATCGGCGAGAGGGGCGAGGATCGGCATCGCGAGGGTGGCGTGGCCGGAGGTGGAGGGGATCAGGAAGGCCAGGGGCAGGTTGACGACGAAGACCATGATGCCGAAGAGGGCGGCGGGGGTGCCGGCGACCGCGCCCTCGATCGAGTGCAGGACGGTGTCGGTCACCTTCGCGTTGTTCATGATGACGGTGACTCCCCGGGCCAGCACGATGACCAGGGCCGGTGAGATGAAGTCGGCGGCGCCCTGGACGAAGGTGGCGCTGAGCCGGGGCTCGCCCATGCGGGCGAGCAGCCCGACCAGGACCGCGGCGACCAGGAACAGGGCCGCCAACTGGGGGAAGGACCAGCCGAGTTCGAAGGAGTAGGGGGTCGCCTCGGCGTTGCCGGTGAGGGCGCCGGCCCAGGGAATCACCGAGAAGATCATGAAGGCGAAGACCAGGGCGACGGTGACCAGGACCGTTTTGTGCAGGGCCGTCAGCGGCGGGGGTTCCACCGCGTCCGCCGCCGTCTGGGCATGTTCACGGTCGCCGGGGAGATAGCCGCAGAGGGAGCGGCCGGGGGCGGCGCGTACGCGGCGGGCGTAGCGGATGACATAGCCGATGGTGACGGCGGTGAGGACCAGCCACATGACGAACCGGAGGGCGATGCCGTCGCCCAGGGAGATGTCGGCGGCGGAGGAGGCGACGCCGGTGGCGAAGGGGTTGACGGTGGAGCAGAGGACGCCGATGCCGGCGCCGAGGATGATGGTGCCGGTGGCCACGAGGCGGTCGAAGCCGAGGGCCAGCATCAGCGGGATGACCAGGCCGTAGAAGCCGAGGGTCTCCTCCGCGAAGCCCTCGACGGTGCCCAGGAGCGAGAAGAGCGCCATGATGCCCGTGATGAGGAGGGCGCCTCGGTTGCGGAGGCGGTGGGCCAGGCGGCCGATGCCGCGGTCGAGGGCACCGGTGGCGAAGACGACGGTGATGAAGGCGCCGATGGCGAGGACGAAGAGGAACACCCCTGCGCTGCCGTAGAGTTCACCGCTCAGATCCGGGCCGACCTGCCCCGTTTTGGCGTCCCTGATGCCGTAGAGGCCGTTGACCGGGGAGAGGAAGAGGTCGCTCAGGCGGTCGAGGAAGCTCTGGCCGGAGGGGCGGTGGTGGTAGGTGCCCTGGACCGGGCTGCCGGCGGCGGTGCGGTCATAGGTGCCGGAGGGGATGAAGAAGGCCACGGTCCAGACCGCGAGGGTGACCACGACCAGCACGGTGAGGGCACTGGGGAAGGTGAAGCGGCGGTTCCTGCCGGGCGGGCCGTCGGTGGCGGGGGGTGCCGGCTCCTGCGGGGGCGGCGCCGGATCGCCGGGCTGCGGGTCCGTCACGGGGCGTCCCCGGCACGGTAGGTCGCGGCGTACTCGGCCAGGAAGGCCGCCTCGGCGAGCAGCGCGCCGCGGAGTTCGGACAGCAGCACCCGTTCGTTGGGGCCGTGCAGACCGCAGAGGTTGTCCTCGGCACCGAAGAGCAGGATCTCCGCGTCCGGTACGGCCTTCGCCAGGCCGTTGACCAGGGGGATGGAGCCGCCGGTCGCGGCGTGCACGGGGTCGGTCCCCCAGGCGCGGCGCAGTGCGGTGCGGGCCGCGCGGTAGGCGGGTCCGTCGGTGGCGGCTTCGTAGCCGGGGCCCACTTCGCCAGGGGTGACGGTGAGCGGGATACCGAAGGGCCGCAGCCGCTGCAGATGGCGGACGAGGGCGGTCTGCGCCTCCTGGGGGTCCTGCCGGGGGTGGACCCGGAGGTTGAGCTTGGCGCGGGCGAAGGGGACGACGGCGGAGGCGGCGCGGTCGACGGGCGGTGCGTCCAGGCCGATGACGGTGATGGCGGGGCCGCTCCACAGCCGTTCGCCGAGGTCGCCGGAGCCGAGCAGCGGGGTGCCGTGGGGGATGCCGGCCAGCTCGCGGAAATCGTCGTCGGTGAGGTCGGTGCCGTGCCACGGTTCGCGGCGCAGGTCCGCCACGGCGACATCGCCGTGCAGGTCGTGCAGGGTCGCCAGGGCCTTGAGGAGGACGAGCAGTGCGTCGGGGGCGGCGCCGCCGTACTCCCCGCTGTGCACGGCGGCGTTGAGGGTGCGTACCTCGACGAAGACCTCGGCGGCGCCACGCAGGGCGGTGGTGAGGGTGGGGGTGCCGGGGCGGATGTTGCCGGTGTCAGCGATGATCATCGCGTCGCAGGCGAACAGGTCGGGTTCGGTGGGCGGGTAGCCCTCGAAGGCGCTGCCGTACTCCTCCTGCCCCTCGAAGACGATCTTGATACCGACCGGCGGGCGGCCTCCGTAGGCCCGCAGTGTGCCGATGTGGACCATCAGGTTGGCCTTGTCGTCGGCGATGCCGCGGGCGCGGATCCCGCCGTCGATGTCGGTGGGCTCGAAGGGCGGGGAGTCCCAGAGCCGCTCGTCGCCGGGGGGCTGGACGTCGTAGTGGCCGTAGAGGAGGACGGTGGGGGCATCGGGGGTGGGCGGCGGGAGGCTGCCGGTGATGACGGGGGCGGTGTCGGGGAGGTTGAGCTCGCCGATGTCGGCCACGCCGGCGTCCCGGAGCAGGGCGACGAGCAGATCGCGGGCCTGAAGGACCGGTTCGGGCGAGAAGCCGGGGAACGCGATCGAGGGGATGGCGGCGAGCCGCTTGAGGTCGGCGCACACCCCGTCCATCAGCGCATTGACGGTGGTCTCCAGAGCGGCGGGAGCCGCGCCGGCGCGGTGGGCGTGCGGGTCGTTGGCTTCCTCGTTCACCGCGGGACCCCTCTCCGTGGCGCCGTCGGTGCGCACACATTGACTCACTTTCAGGGCCAATGCAGCATATCGGGCATAACGTCACGAAGAGTGGCAGGGCGCCGACGCTCAGCCCGGCGGGCCGCCCACCGCGAGCGCGGCCCGCATCGCGGCGTTCCGCAGCCCGGTCAGCCGCCGGGGCATGCGCCATACGGTTCATCAGCCGCGCCGCACGCACCAGCTGCTGGGTCGCCGGACGCCGGGCCCGGTCGTACGCCCACAGCGCGGCCGGCACATCCGGCGTGGCCGCCAGGGCGCGCGCCAACTCCACGCCGTCGACGAGCGCTTCGCAGGCGTATAGTGGATCGGCACTACAAACATAGTAAGAATCGGCTCGGCACGAGGGGCGCTCAGGTGGCACGACGGCGGGAGCAGGTACTGGACGCGGGGATCCAGGTACTGGGCAGTGAGGGGGCGCGGCGGCTGACCTACCAGGCCGTGGACACCGCGGCGGGGGTCCCGTCGGGCACCACCTCCAACTACTTCCGCAACCGGACGGCCCTGATCGACGGCATCGTCGACCACCTCCAGGCCTTGGAGCGCCGCGACTGGGAGGCCTTCGCCGCGGCGGCCGCCCCGGCCGATGTCGGTGAACTCGCCGATGCCGTCACCGAGTTCCTGCGGTACGCGACCGGCCCCGAGCGGGCCAGGACTGCCGCCCGCTTCGCGCTCTACCTGGAATCCTCGGCCCGGCCCGAGCTCCGCCCGACGCTCACCCGCGGCCGCGAGACCGTCGTCGGCTGGGGAGCGGAGTGGCTGCAGCGCTTCGGCTCGACGGCGCCGCGGCGGCACTGCGAGATCCTCTTCGACTACATGGACGGCGTCGCCTTCCATCAACTCGCCTTCCCCACAAAGGACTTCGACCCGGGTCCGGGCATCCGCGAGTTGCTGGGCGGGCTGCTGGACTGAGCCCCGCAGGCCGGAGCCGCGCCCGGACGCATCCGGGCGCCCGGCACGCCCAACAACTGGCAGGGGTGCGGCCGTTCGGGGCGGCCTGACGGGTATACGGCACTCCTCAAGTCTGGTAGGAAAGCTTCCTAACGATTGGCGAACCCCCCACGGCTCTCTCCGACTGGAGGACTCCATGCGCACCCGATCGATAGGCAGCAACCTGCCCAGGATCACCACCCGCGTCGCCCTCGGGCTCGCCCTGCTCGCCGTCCCGGCCACTGCCGTCGCCACCACGGCGGGCCCGGCCGCCCCGCACCGTCCGGCCACGGCTCAGCACGCTCCCCACACGGCACGGGCAGCGACGGGCCTCGACGACCCGGCGAAGAAGGAGATCGCCATGCAGCTGGTCTCCAGCGCGGAGAACTCCTCGCTGGACTGGAAGGCCCAGTACCAGTACATCGAGGACATCGGCGACGGCCGCGGCTACACCGGCGGCATCATCGGCTTCTGCTCCGGCACACACGACATGCTCGAACTCGTCGAGCTCTACACCCAGCGCAAGCCCGGCAACGTGCTGGCCAAGTACCTCCCCGCACTGCGCGACGTGGACGGCAGCGACTCACACGACGGCCTGGACCCCGGCTACACCAAGGACTGGAAGAAGGCCGCCCAGGACCCCGCGTTCCAGCAGGCCCAGAACGACGAGCGGGACCGGGTGTACTTCAACCCCGCGGTCAAGCAGGGCAAGGCGGACGGGATCGGGGTGCTGGGCCAGTTCACGTACTACGACGCGATCGTGATGCACGGTGACGGCGACGACGCGACCAGCTTCTCCGGCATCCGCAAGCGCGCGCTGGCCAAGGCGAAGCCGCCGGCCCAGGGCGGCGACGAGAAGACCTACCTCAACGCCTTCCTCGACGCCCGGGTGTGGGCGATGAAGCAGGAGGAGGCACACAGCGACACCAGCCGGGTCGACACCGCCCAGCGGGTGTTCCTGCAGAAGGGCAACCTCGATCTGCACACACCGCTGGACTGGAGGGTCTACGGGGACAGCTACCACATCGGCTGACCCCGCCCGCCGACCGCGTACGGCCGGCGCGGACAGCCCAACGGCCCGTAGGGGAGCCGTAGTTGGCGCTCCCTACGGGCCGTTGCCCTGCCCCGGCGTCAGTGGGCGGTCGCCGCAGCGGGCTCGCCGGCGTCGTCCGCGGTGCCGGGCGCGGGGATCCCCGGATCGACCGGGGCGGGGGCGGCCGGATCCCCCTCCGCGTCCCCGTCCGCCGTCTTCCTGCCGAAGTGGTTGAAGGCGAGGTTGAGGACGATGGCGACCAGACAGCCGGTGCTGATGCCGGAGTCCAGAACGACCAGCAGGTCCTTGGGGAGACTGTGGTAGAAGTCCGGCGCGGCGATCGGGATCAGACCGATGCCGACGGCCGCCGCGACGATCAGGGCGTTGTCACCCTTCTCCATCGCGGCGGAGGCCAGCGTCTGGATGCCGCTGGCGGCCACCGACCCGAAGAGCACGATGCCGGCGCCGCCGAGGACCGGCAGCGGGACCAGCGAGATGACCGAGGCGGCCACCGGGCACAGGCCCAGCACGATCAGGATCAGACCGCTGGTGGCCACGACGAAGCGGCTGCGCACCTTGGTCATCGCGACCAGGCCGATGTTCTGCGCGAAGGCACTGTTGGCGAAGCCGTTGAACAGCGGGCTGAGGGCACTGCCGAGGGTGTCGGCGCGCAGTCCGCCCTCGATGGTGCGCTCGTCCGCCGGGCGGTCGACGATCCTGCCGAGGGCGAGCATGTCGGCCGTCGACTCGGTCATACAGACCAGCATCACGATGCACATGCTGACGATCGCGGCGAGGTCGAACTGCGGGGCGCCGAAGTGGAAGGGCGTCGGGAAGCCGATCAGGGACGCCTTGGTGATCGCGGAGAAGTGGGTGATGCCGACGGGTATCGCGATCAGGGTGCCGGCCACCAGACCGAGCAGGATCGCGATCTGCTGGAGGAAGCCGCGCAGCACCCGGCGCAGCACCAGCACGATCAGGAAGGTCAGGGCGGCCATGCCGATGTTCGTCAGCGAACCGTAGTCCGGGGCCCGGTCGTTGCCGCCCTGGGACCAGTTGAAGGCCACCGGCAGCAGCGAGACACCGATCAGGGTGATGACGGTGCCGGTGACCACCGGCGGGAAGAACCGTACGAGCTTGGAGAAGTAGGGGGCGAGCAGAAATCCCAGCACACCGGCGACGATCACCGCGCCGAAGATGATCGGCAGGGCGTTGCCGGGGCTCTGGGCCTTGCCGATGGCGACCATCGGCGTGACACCGGCGAACGAGACGCCGTTGACGAAGGGCAGCTTGGCGCCGACCTTCCAGAAACCCAGCGTCTGCAGCAGCGTCGCGATGCCTGCGGTGAACAGGCTGGCGCCCATCAGGAACGCGGTCTCGGTGGCGCTCAGCCCGCAGGCCGGCCCCACGATCATCGGCGGGGCCACCACTCCCGCGTACATCGCGGCCACGTGCTGGAGGCCGCTGGTGAACATCTTGAAGGGCGGGAGGGTCTGGTCGACCGGATGCTTCCGGTCCCCCTCCGACGTCTCCCCGGTCATTGCGGCCACTGCGGGCCTCCTTCGTTTTCTGCGTCGCCGGGACCGGCGACGCGAGGCTGTCACGGAGGGCTTGCCATGTGGTGCGTGGTCAAGAAGTTGCCTGGTGAGCGATGCTGCGACACTGCGCGCTCGTGGCGCGTGGACGGCGGTGGGGCCGGCCGGCCCGGGGGTGGGAGCCGACCGGCCCGGGGGTACGAGAAGATCCCGCACCCCCGGGTCCGGCGCTTGTGGACCCCGCTCGGATCCACAAGCCCGGCCGGGAGCCGTCCCTCCCGGCCGAGTTCAGGGGGCGTCGGCCCGGTGACCGCGCCGAGGGGTCAGCCCTCGGCGGCGATACGGGCCAGACGCTGTGCCTCGGCCCGCGCGGTGCGGGCGATGGCGTCCTCGTCGACGTTGGTGAGGTGGTTGTCCTCGACCACCGGCCTGCCCCCCACGAGGGAGAGGGTGACCGGCGCGGCCGCGCCGAAGACCAGGGCGGTGACCGGGTCGGCAATGGAGGAGTGGCCCAGACCGTCCAGCTTCCACAGCACCAGGTCGGCGAGCTTGCCGGCCTCCAGCGAACCGATCTCTCCGGTCCGGCCGAGGACCTGCGCACCCCCGTAGGTGCCCAGCCGCAGCGCCTTGCGGGCGTTGAGGGCGGCTTCCCGGTGGGCGCCGAGGCGGTTGATCAGCAACGCGTTGCGCAGCTCGGTGTGGAGTTCGCCGGACTCGTTGGAGGCGGTGCCGTCGACGCCGAGGCCGACCGGGACGCCCGCCGCGAGCATGTCGGGCACGCGCGCGATCCCGGCCGCGAGACGGGCGTTGGAGGACGGGCAGTGCGCGACGCCGGTGCCGGTGCGGGCGAAGGCGGCGATGTCGGAGTCGTTCATGTGGACGCAGTGCGCCATCCACACGTCGTCACCGAGCCAGCCGGTCGACTCGAAGTAGTCGGTCGGGCCCATGCCGAACAGCTCGTGGCAGAACTTCTCCTCCTCCACGGTCTCCGAGCCGTGGGTGTGCATCCGTACGCCCTTACGGCGGGCCAACCCGGCGCCCTCCCGCATGAGTTCGGTCGAGACGGAGAACGGCGAGCAGGGCGCGGCGGCGATGTGCACCATCGAACCGAAGGAGGCGTCGTGGTGGGTGTCGATGGCCTCCTCGGTCGCCAGCAGCGCGCCCTCGGTGGTCTCGACGGCGAAGTCCGGGGGCAGTCCGCCATCCTTCTCGCTGCGGTCCATGGAGCCGCGGGCCAGGGTGATCCGGGCGCCGATCTCGGCGACGGCCGCCAGTTCGGCGCCGACGAGGTCGCCGGACCCCTGGGGGAAGACGTAGTGGTGGTCGGAGGCGGTGGTGACGCCGCCCTTGACCATCATGCCGAGCGAGCCCTGGGTGGCGGCGGCGAGCATCGGGGCGTCGATCCGGGCCCAGGTCGGGTAGAGCGCGACCAGCCAGTTGAACAGGTTGTGGTCGGTGGCCAGTCCGCGGGTGATCCACTGGTAGAAGTGGTGGTGGGTGTTGATCAGGCCGGGGGTGACCAGGTGCCCGGTGCCGTCGATCCGGCGGACGACGTTCGCCAGGCCCTCGGGGGCGTTGCCCGCGCCGACCGACTCGATGATGTTCCCGGCGACCACGACATGGCCGGTGGCGTACTCGGTGTCGTGGGCGTCGACCGTGGCGATGGCGCAGTTCTCGATGACGATGCGCTCGATCGCGCGGTCAGGGGATGCCGATGCAGCCATGGTGCTTCCTACTTTCGATTCCGGCGGTGGGCACGGCATGGCCCTACGGGATTTGAGTGCCGGAGCCGGGCGAGGCGGCTGACAGTACCGCTGCCCGTGGGGTGCCCCGGGTGCCGAGGTGGTGGAAGAACAGATTGAGCAGGACCGCGACCAGGGCCCCGGCGCTGATCCCCAGGACGACCCCCGCGCCGCCGAGCACCGGCATCGGCACCAGCGAGACCACCGCGCCCAGGAGGGGGAACGCGCCGAGAACCAGGAGCGTGGCGCCGGCCAGCGCGACGACATAGCGGCTGCGGACCCGGGTCAGCGAGACCACCCCGACGTTCTGGGCGAAGGCGCTGGTCGGGAAGCCGCCGAAGACGGGGCCGAGCAGGGTGGCGAGACCGTCGGTGCGCATTCCCCGGGTGAGGGTGGTGCCGGTGGCCGGGCGGTCGCAGATCTCGCCGAGCGCGAGCATGCCGGCCGACGACTCCGTCATCAGCACCAGCATCACGAGGCACAGCTTCTCGTCCACCGGATGGACCGGTGGCTCGGGGTGGTGCGGGGTGTGCATGTGCTGTGCCATGGGTCGTTCCCCTCGGGTTTCGCGTTCCCCTCCCCGCTGCGGGGTGGGGAGGGGAACGCGAGGCACGGCGTTGCGTCGGAGCCGCTCAGAGGTTGGTCAGATCCATGGGGATCTTGGGCTCGACACCGTCGCGCAGAACAGTGGCTTCGATCAGGCCGTACGGGCGGTCGGCCGCGTAGTACACGGCTCCTTCGGCGGTGTCGTTCTTGAGCCCGAACGGCTCCAGGTCCACGAGGAAGTGGTGCTTGTTCGGGAGCGAGAAGCGGATCTCGTCGATCTCGGAACGGTTGTTGATCACGCGCGACCCCATTTGGTACAGGGTCTGCTGGAGCGAGAGGCTGTAGGTCTCCGCGAACGCCTGCAGCATGTGCTTCTTGACCTGCTCGTACGAACGCTCCCAGTGGGGCATCCGCTGCTCGTCGTCGGTCCAGTTGAACCGCCAGCGGCCGGATACCTCGGTGGCCAGGATGCGGTCGTAGGCCTCCTTGAGGGTCGTGTACTTGTCCTTGATGTAGCCCCAGAACTCCGAGTTGGTGGAGTTCATCACCACGAGGTCCTTCAGACCGGAGATGACCTGCCACTGCTCACCGTCGTAGGTGATCTCGGTCAGGCGGGTCTCCTGGCCCTTGCGGATGAAGGAGTGCTGGACCTCGTCGGCGCCGATGAAGCGGGAGTTGGCGTCGGAGGTGGCGATCCGCTCCCAGGCGTACTCCTCGATCCGGATGCGGGCCCGGTGGATCGGCTCCTGGCTGGTGACGAAGTGCCGGGCCAGATGGATGCCGAACTGCTCGGCCGACTCGATCCCGTACTCCTTGGCGAAGGCGTACACGGTGTTCTTGGTCGTGTCGGTGGGCAGGCAGTGGGCGTTGGAGCCGGAGAGGTGGACCTCTTCCAGGTCGCCGGAGAGCGCGACCGAGACGTTCAGGTCCTTGATGTGGTGCGTGTCGCCGTCGCGGGTGATCTTGACGACGCGGTTCTCCGCTTTGCCGTACTGGTTCTGGCCGAGAATCACCGGGCGGGCCGGGCGGGAATGGGCAGTCATGTCGGTGCTAGCTCCCTCGGTATACGGAGTAGCCGAACGGGTTGAGCAGCAGCGGTACGTGATAGTGCTCGCCCGGCTTGACGGCAAAGGTGATTGCCACCTCCGGGAAGAAAACTCCGCTGTCCCTTACGCGGGGGGCGTCCTGCTGTTCCTCGGCTTGCTGGGTTGCCTTGTGGTGTGCGAAGTACTCCTCGACTGCGAAGTCGAGGCGCACCTGGGTGGCGCCTTCCGGCAGGGCCGGCAGATCCTTGCAGCGCCCGTCCGCATCGGTCGTGGACGCGCCGTGGGCGGTCCAGTCGCCGTTGCTGCCGGAGCGCACCGAGAGCGTGAGGGCGACGCCCTCCGCGGGGCGGCCCACGCTGGTGTCCAGGATGTGCGTGGACACCGACGTCGGTGCAGCCGTCTCGCTGCTCATGCTGCGTCTCCTTCTGCGTTCTCGGCGATACGGGTCAGGCGGATGCGGTTGATCTTGCCGAGTTCCCCACGAACGATCTCTCGTTCCTGTTCCGGCGGGTTGTCGATCCGGTTACGGACCGCGTCGCGCATCTGCTCTCCGGTACGGCCGGAGGCGCAGATCAGGAAGACATGCCCGAACCTCTCCTGGTAGGCCAGGTTGAGTTCGAGCAGCTCCGCCTTGAGCTCTTCGGAGGCGCCGGCCATCCCGCTCTGCTCGCGGTGCGAGGTGGGATCCCCCGGCTTCGGCCGGCCGATCGGCGGGTGTCCGGCCATCGCCTCGGCCAGGTCCTGTGCACTCAGCTCGGCCATGGCGGCGTCGCTCGCGGCGCACAGGTCGTCGGTCGTGGCGTAGGGGCGCTGCGCAAGAACCTTGCTCCCCCATGCCCGGCTGGCACACACCTCGTACAGTGCGGCCCGAGCCGTACTGTCGTCGGCGGTGTTGAACCGGGTGAGCCCCGGCGTGGGCTCGGGGGTGTCCCCCGTCGAGCGCGGTGAACTCGAAGACACGGGAAGCCTCCGTGGCCTGGTGCTGGACAGCTCTGCTTGGCTGGAAACAGCTAAGACCCCCGGCAACAACACGTCAACACTTTGTTGAAAACTCGGCAACACAAAAGCCGCTGTCCGGGTAACCCGGGCAGCGGCGGCAGGGCCGGGAGCGGCGACTGCGGACACTTCGCGGCCGGCGCGAGACCCGGCCAGTCTCCGGCGCTCCGGCACCGCCCGCACCCCCGCTCAGCCATCCGGGAACAGCTCGGCGGCCGGCCCCGACAGGGGGACGACCGCCGCGCCGGGGAGCCGCCCGGCTGCCCATCTGACCACCTACGGGCCTTCCACCTGCGCGTTCCCGTCCTTCGCCGCGTTCTCCCGGTTCAGGTAGTTGTACACGGTGAACCGGCTGACCCCGAGGGCGGAGGCGACCGTCTCCACGCCATGCCGGACCGAGAAGGCGCCGCGGGACTCCAGGATCCGCACCACCGACTGCTTGGTCTTACGGTCCAGTTCCGCCAGCGGCATACCGTGCCGGCGCTGGAGCTCGGCGAGGATGTGGTCGAGCGAGTCCGACAGATGCGGCAGCCGTACGGCCACCCGGTCCTGCCCCTCCCAGGCCAGTACGACATCGTCACCCTGCGCCTGATCCGGCGTGACCATCTGGCCGCCCATCGCGTCGATCAGCGGCTTGACCGCCTGGACGAACGGGTGGTCGGCGGGCTCCGTCACGTCGCCTCCCCCTCGCCCAGCCCGGCATCCCCGATCACATTGACCTGCAGGGAGACCCGGGTGGCGCCCGCCTGCAGCGATTCGCGCAGCAGGGCGGTCACCGCGCCGAGCACCTGCTCGGCGTCGCCCTCGGCCGTATTGCCGAACGGACCGACGTCGACGGCATCCAACTCGGCGCCCGTGACGATGTCCCGCGCCACCACCGCATGCGTCGGCGCCTCGTCCAGGTCGAACGGCTCCGTCGTGAACTCCACTCTCAATCGCACGCCGCTCAACCTACGCGCGCTTCGGCCCGGCCACCAGAAATTGCCCTGGGGCCCCCTTGACAGCCTTCGAGCCCGCCAGGCAGTGTTCCAGTAAGCAGAAAAGTAGTTCCACTATCCGGAAGGGGCGCCGGCCTTCATGGGTTTCTCGGACACGCGCTTCAACGTCAATCTGTCGATTCTGTTCACCGAGCTTCCGTTGCTGGAGCGGCCGGGGGCCGCACGGGCGGTGGGTTTCACGGCGGTGGAGCTGTGGTGGCCGTGGGTGGATGCTCCGGTTCCGGAGCGGGCGGAGCTGGAGGCGCTGCGGGCGGCGTT
>NZ_JBSHAW010000071.1:0-27264 GCF_053611685.1 Streptomyces sp. NPDC054786
GAATCGCTGGGATGGTCGGCTCTGGTCGGGCAGGAGTTCGCTCAGCAGCCCTTGAGAGTCCTGCGGACTGGCGGCCGGCCGTTCACGGGACCGCTGACGACGTCTACTGATGTGGGGACGAGACGGACCGGCGTCCAGGGCGTGCGCACCGCGCACGCCCACCGGGCCCTCACCGCCGCACCGGCCCCGTCGACCCCCGCACCACCAGCTCCGGGCGGAAGACGAACTCGGTGCGCTGCGGCGGGGTCTGGCGGCCCTGGGCGCGTTCGTGGATCTCCTCGATGAGCGCGCCGACCGCCGCCGAGGCCATGGCCTGTACCGGCTGTCGCACCGTGGTCAGCGGGGGGTCGGTGAAGGCGATCAGCTGGGAGTCGTCGAAGCCGACGACCGAGACGTCACCCGGGACGTCCAGGCCGCGCTGGCGGGCCGCGCGGACGACGCCGAGCGCCATCAGATCGCTGCCGCAGACGACGCCGGTGCAGCCGTCGTCGAGCAGTGCCGCGGCTGCCGCATGGCCGCCCTCGACGCTGAACAGTGTGTGCTGGACGCGTCGTTCGGCCTGCCCCCTCGACAGGCCGAACGACTCCGCCAGCGCCGCCGCAAAGCCCTCGGCCTTGCGCCGGGAGGGCACATAGCGGGCCGGGCCGACGGCCAGCCCGATCCGCTCGTGCCCCAGCTCGGCCAGGTGGCGTACCGCCATCCGGGCCGCCGCGCCGTCGTCGGGTGAGACGAACGGCGCGTCGATCTGCGGGTGGTAGCCGTTGATGAGGACGTACGGCACGCCCCGGGCCGCCAGCCGGGCGTAGCGGCCGGGGTCGGCGCGGGTGTCCGCGTGCAGCCCCGACAGGAACACGATGCCGGTGACACCGCGCTCCTCCAGCTGCTCGACGAGTTCGTCCTCGGTGGCTCCCCCACTCCTGAACGGAGCGGGGGCACCCCCATCCGGCATCTGGGTGCACAGCACCGGGGTGTATCCGTGGCCGGCCAGCGACTGCTCGATGATCTGGGCGAAGGCCGGGAAGATCGGGTTGGTCAGCTCGGGGATGACCAGCCCGACCAGACCGGCACTGCGCCGCCGCAGCCGTACGGGACGCTCGTAGCCGAGCACGTCGAGCGCGGCGAGCACCCGCTGCCGGGTGCCCGCCGCCACGCCCGCCTTGCCGTTCAGGACCCGGCTGGCGGTCGCCTCGCTGACCTGGGCCTGCGCGGCGATGTCGGAGAGCCGGGGGGTGGCATGGATGTCGGACAGGGTCACTCCTCCCACCAGACGGCGGTGTCGGCGGGCAGCTCGAAGTCCCCCTCGTATGCGTCCAGTTGGCGGGAGGCGAGCAGCATCCGGCCGGGGGCGGGCAGCTGGGCGGGGGCCTCGGTCGTGTTGACCGTGCAGACCAGGCCGCCGGGGCGGCGGAAGGCCAGGATGCCGTCGGGGGCGTCCAGCCACTCCACCGCGTCGCCCGCGCCGAGGCCGGGGTGGGTGTGCCGCAGCGACAGCGCGGTGCGGTAGAGCTCCAGGGTGGAGGCGGGGTCGCCGGTCTGGGCCTCGACGGTGAGGGCGGCCCAGTCGTCGGGCTGCGGCAGCCAGCTGCCGCCGTTGCCGAAGCCGAAGGGGGCCCGGTCACCGCTCCACGGGATCGGGACCCGGCAGCCGTCGCGCAGACCCTCCTGTCCGGTGGCCCGGAAGAAGGACGGGTCCTGGCGGACCTCGTCGGGCAGGTCGGTGACCTCGGGCAGGCCCAGCTCCTCGCCCTGGTAGAGGTAGGCGGAGCCGGGCAGCGCCAGCATCAGCAGGGTGGCGGCGCGGGCACGGTCCAGGCTGCCGCCGAGGCGGGTGGTGTGGCGTACGACGTCATGGTTGGACAGCACCCAGGTGGTGGGAGCCGCCACCGGGCGCATGGCGTCGAGGGAGGAGTCGATCGCCTCGCGGAGGGCGGCCGCGTCCCACCCCGTGTTCAAGTAATGGAAGTTGAAGGCCTGGTGGAGTTCGTCGGGGCGGAGGTAGAGCGCGGTCCGGTCGGCGGTGGGGGTCCAGGCCTCGGCGACCGCGATCCGGTCCCCGGCGTACTCGTCGAGGACGGTGCGCCAGGAGCGGTAGATGTCGTGGACGCCGTCCTGGTCGAAGAACGGCAGGAGTTGGTTGCCGAGCAGCTTCAGCTGCTCGCCCCGGCCCATGTCGGGCAGGCCGGGGGCCTTGACCAGGCCGTGGGCCACATCGACCCGGAAGCCGTCGACGCCCAGGTCGAGCCAGAAGCGGAGGATGGAGCGGAACTCGTCGTGGACGGCGGGGTGGTCCCAGTTGAAGTCGGGCTGCTCGGGGGCGAAGAGGTGGAGGTACCACTCGCCGTCGGGGACCCGCGTCCAGGCGGGGCCGCCGAAGAGGGACTCCCAGTCGTTGGGCGGCTCTTCGCCGTTCTCACCGCGTCCCTTGCGGAAGTGGAAGCGCTCGCGGGCCGTGGAGCCGGGGCCCTCGGCCAGCCCGCGGCGGAACCATTCGTGCTGGTCGGAGCAGTGGTTGGGGACCAGGTCGACGATGATGCGCAGATCCAGCCGGTGGGCCTCGTGGATCACGGCCTCGGCGTCGGGCAGGGTGCCGAACATCGGGTCGATGGTGCGGTAGTCGGCGACGTCGTATCCGGCGTCGGCCTGCGGGGAGGCGTAGAAGGGGCTGAGCCAGACGGCGTCCACGCCCAGGTCGCGCAGGTACGGCAGCCGGCTGCGGATGCCCGCCAGATCCCCCATGCCGTCGCCGTTGCCGTCGGCGAAGCTGCGCGGATAGACCTGGTAGATCACCGCGTTGCGCCACCAGTCGGTGGCAGGAGTGACGTGGTGCTGTGGGGTCATGTCATCCCTTTGTGGTGCCGGCGGTCAGTCCGGCGACGAGGTGGCGCTGGGCGAAGGCGAAGACGAGCGCGGCCGGCACGGCGATGATCACGGCGGCGGCGGTCATCGAACCCCAGTCGTTGGTGTACTGGTTGACGAAGGTCTGCAGACCACCGGCGAGCGTCAGGTTCTCCTCGCCGGTCATGAAGGCGGAGGCGTAGGCGACCTCGGCCCAGGCGGTGACGAAGGTGTAGAAGCCGGTGACGGCCAGCCCCGGTCTGGCGAGCGGCAGGACGAGGCGCCAGAAGGTGCCGAAGGGGTTGAGGCCGTCGACCCGTCCGGATTCGTCGATCTCCACCGGGATGGTGTCGAAGAAGCCCTTCATCATCCAGGCGCAGAAGGGGACGGCGATGGTCAGGTAGGTGATGACCAGGCCGGCCGGCTGGTTGAGCAGGCCCAGGCTCGCCAGCAGGTTGTACAGCGGCACGATCAGCACCGCGACCGGGAACATCTGGGTGATCAGCAGCAGCCACATCAGCGGGCGCATCCCGGGGAAGCGGAAGCGGCTGACGGCGTAGCCGGTGGTGGCGGCGATGAAGACACCGAGGACGGTGGTCAGCCCCACGATGATCACGGAATTCTTGAACCAGGTCAGGAACTCGGTGTCGGCCAGTACATGGGTGTAGTTGGCGACGGTGAAGTGGGTGACGATGCTGGTGGAGAAGGCGTCGTTCTTGGGTTTGAAGGACGTCACCAGCAGCCAGAGCGGCGGGAAGACGGCCATGGCCGCGGCGCCGATCAGGGCGGCGTGCAGCCCTATGGAGGCCGGGCGGGACCGTTCGTTGCGCTTGCGGTTCGTGCTCGTGCTCGTGCTCGTGCTCGTGCGGGTCATGGTCACCACACCTCTCCCTGCTTGCGCAGCGCCCGGCGGTAGACGACCGCGACGACCGAGAGCAGGACCAGGATCAGTACGCCCCAGGCCGCGGACTCGGAGAAGTTGCGGGGGCTGTCGATGAAGGAGAGCCGGTAGGCGTAGGTCACCAGGATCTCGGTGGCGTCGCCGGGGCCGCCCCGGGTCAGCAGGAAGATCACCGGGAACATGTTGAAGGTCCAGATGGTGGAGAGCAGGATCACCGTGCTGCTGACCCCGCGCAGTCCGGGCACGGTGATGTTGCGGAACCGCTGCCAAGCGCCCGCCCCGTCCATCTCGGCGGCCTCGTACAGCTCGCCCGGTATGGACTGCAGTCCGCCGAGCAGCGCGACGAGCATGAAGGGCACGCCCAGCCAGACGTTGACGGCGATGACCGAGAGCTTGGCCCAGGTCGGGTCGTTGAGCCACGGGACCGCGTCGATGCCGCCGCCGGCCAGCAGCTTGTTGAGGATGCCGTTCTTCTCGTTGTAGAGCATCCGCCAGGTGAAGATCGAGATGAAGGCGGGGATGGCCCACGGCAGGATCAGGGCGAGGCGGTACACGGTGCGGCCGCGCAGCGTGCGGTTGAGCATGTTCGCCAGGGCGAGGCCGATGAGGAAGGTCAGCGAGACACAGCCGACGGTCCACAGGACGGTCCAGCCGAGGCGGTCCCAGAAGACGCTGTCGGAGAGCACGGCCTGGTAGTTGTCCAGTCCGGTGAACTTGTAGGTGGCGGGGAGGTGGTTGACGCCGATGTTCCGCTCGACGTTGGCCTCATTGGCGTCGGTGAGCGAGAGGAAGACGCCGCGCACCAGCGGATAGCCGATGATCACCCCGATGACGAGTACCACCGGGGCGACCATCGTCCATGCGTACCAGTGGGTGCCCAGCGCCCGGCGCACCCGTACAGCAAAGGTCACTTGTAGTCCTTGAGCAGCTTCCGGTAGGCGTCGCCGGTCGCCTTGGCGGCCTGCTCGGGCGTGGCGGAGCCGGTGAGCACCTTGTTCATCTGGACCTTGATCGGCTCGAAGAGGGAGTTGCCCTCGGCGATCCAGGGGCGCTGCACGGCACCGTCGACAGCGGGCTTGAAGAACGTGACCATCTCGTTGTTCTTGACGGCCGGCACCTCGTACACGGACTTGCGGGTGGGCAGCAGGCTGAGCTTCTCGTTGGTCTGCTGCTGGACCTTGGCCGAGCTCATGTACTTGACGAAGGCGTAGGAGGCCTGGAGGTTCTTGCTGCCGGCGTAGACGGAGAGGTTCCAGCCGCCCTGCGGGGAGCCCTGGGCGGTGCTGCCGCCCGGTACGGGGGCGACGCCGAGGTTCTCCTTGTTGGCCGGGGACTTGAAGGACTTGCCGGCGCGGGCCCCCTCGATGTCCCAGGGGCCGTCGACGGCCATCGCGACGTCGCCGTCCTTGAGGGCCTTGAGCTGGTTCTCCTGGCCGTCGGTGGCATCGGTGACCGCGGCCTTGGAGTCGACCAGGCTCTTGATGGTCTTGAACGCCTTGACGCCGGCGCCGTCGTCGATCTCCACGACCTTGTCGCGGGCGTTCACCATGTCGCCGCCCTCGCCGTAGAGGTAGGGCAGGAACCAGTAGGGGTCGTCGCCGCGCAGGTAGAGGGCGGTGGCGCCGGTCTTCGCCTTGATCTTCTTGGCGGCGGTGGCCAGTTCGGCGAAGGTCTTGGGCACCTCGACGCCGGCGTCCTTGAGGAGCTTCTTGTTGTAGAAGAGGCCGAGGGTGTCGATGACCTGCGGCGCGGCGTAGGTCTTGCCCTTGAACTCGGTGGAGCCGACGGCCTGCGGGAGGTAGTCGTCGGTCTTGTCGAGGGCGGGGGTGCCGTCAAGGGGCGCGAGGTAGCCGAGGTTGGCGAAGTCGGCGACCCAGGCGACCTCGGTGCGCATCACGTCGGGGGCGCCGGAGTTGCCGCCGGCCGCGTTCTTGAACTTGGCGTTGGCGTCACCGAACGGCACGTTCACATACTTGACGTGGACCTTCGGGTGCTCTTTCTGGAAGCCTTCGGCAAGCTTGCGGTACGTCGCCTTCTCGGCGTCGTTGGAGGTGTCCCAGTAGGTAACGGTTCCGGACAGTTCGCCCCCGCTGTTGGCGCCGCCTCCGCTGTCACCTCCGCCGCACGCCGTCGCTGCCAGTGCCAGGCCCGCTACCAGCACGGTGGCCGTTGCGCCCCGTATGCCACGCCGCATGTGAACTCCTTAGGGAAATGCCTCAGATGGCGGTCAGGAACGTAACAGCGCCGAAAACAAACCGAAAGACCTTGCGGCAATTTTCTGCAAGACTGTGGGAACGAATTGCAACGAGATGGCTGGAACAGGACCCTCCGGACGCCCTCGTCACCGTCACCCCGCGCCCGCCCGAGCGTTGATTCCGTGAAGGCACCGACGCCTCTTGACCTCAACAGGGACGGCAGATGACCCAGGAGCTCACTTCCCCCAGCCCCGCCCCCCAGGCCCCCGGATCGGGCCGAGGTCCGGGATGGTGGCGCGACGCCGTCATCTACCAGGTGTACGTACGCTCCTTCGCCGACAGCGACGGCGACGGCGTCGGCGATCTGCGCGGGGCCCGCGAGCGGCTGCCCTACCTCAAGGACCTGGGGGTGGACGCCGTCTGGCTCACCCCGTTCTATGCCTCACCGCAGGCCGACGGCGGCTATGACGTCGCCGACTACCGCGCCGTCGACCCGCTCTTCGGCACCCTCCAGGATGCCGACGGCCTGATCCGCGCCGCCCATGACCTGGGCCTGCGGGTGATCGTCGACATCGTCCCCAACCACACCTCCGACCGGCACCCGTGGTTCCAGGACCCGGCACTCTCCCGGCAGCGCTACCTCTTCCGTCCCGGCAAGGGCGAGAGCGGCGAACTCCCGCCCAACGACTGGGAGTCCGTCTTCGGCGGCCCGGCCTGGACCCGCACCGAACGCGGCGACTGGTATCTGCACCTCTTCGCCCCCGAGCAGCCCGACCTGAACTGGGACAACCCGGAGGTGCACGCCGAATTCGAGGCCATCATGCGCTTCTGGCTCGACCTCGGGGTGGACGGCTTCCGGGTCGATGTCGCCCACGGCATGATCAAGGCGCCCGGTCTGCCGGACATCGGCCACGGCCGGCAGGCCCAGCTGATCGGCACCGAGGTGCTGCCGTTCTTCGACCAGGACGGGGTGCATGCCATCCACCGCGCCTGGCGACGGCTGCTGGACGGCTACGGCGACGCCCGCGGCAAGCAGGTGATCGGCGTAGCCGAGGCCTGGGCGCCCACCGCGGAGCGCCTCGCCCTCTACGTACGCGCCGACGAACTCCACCAGGCCTTCAACTTCCAGTTCCTGAACGCCCCTTGGCAGACCGACGCACTGCGCTCGGTGATCGACTCCTCGCTCGCCGCCACCGCCTCGGTCGGCGCCCCGACGACCTGGGTGCTGTCCAACCACGACGTCGTACGCCACACCACCCGCCTCGGCGGCAGCCTGGACCGTGCCCGCGCCGCCACCCTGCTGATGCTGGCGCTGCCCGGCTCCGCCTACCTCTACCAGGGCGAGGAGCTGGGCCTGCCCGAGGTCACCGACCTGCCCGACGAGGTCCGCCAGGACCCGGCGTTCTTCCGCGGCGGCCGGACCACCGGCGCGGCCGGCCCCGGCACCGACACCGAGTCCGCCCCTGACGGCGTCGCCGCCACCAGCGGCCAGGACGGCTTCCGCGACGGCTGCCGGGTGCCGCTCCCCTGGTCCGGCGAGGCGCCGCCGTACGGCTTCGGGCCCGGCGGCAGCTGGCTGCCGCAGCCCGACGACTGGGCCGCCCTCACCGTCGCGGCACAGACCGGCGACCCCGCCTCCACCCTGGAGCTCTACCGCACCGCCCTTGACCTGCGGCGCCGGCTGCCGGGGCTCGGCGACGGCCCGATGAGCTGGACTTCCGCCCCCGACGGGGTGCTCGCCTTCACCCGCCCCGGCGTCCTGTGCACCGTCAACCCGCTGGGGCACGACGTCGAACTGCCCGCGCCCGGAACACCGCTCTTGTCCAGCGCCCCGGTGACCGTCAACGACGCCGTCGCCCTGCTCCCCGGGGACAGCTGTACCTGGTGGGCAATCTGACAGCAGACCGGTACAGTCCCACCCATGACCGCCCGGCTTTCCGATATCGCAGCGCAGGCAGGTGTCAGCGAGGCCACCGTCAGCCGGGTTCTCAACGGGAAGCCCGGTGTCTCCGCCACCACCCGCCAGTCCGTGCTTGCCGCCCTCGATGTGCTGGGTTACGAACGTCCGGTGCGGCTGCGGCAGCGCAGCGCCGGGCTGGTCGGGCTGATCACGCCGGAGCTGGAGAACCCGATCTTCCCGGCCTTCGCACAGGTCATCGGGCAGGCGCTGACCCGCCAGGGCTATACGCCCGTCCTCGCGACCCAGACCCCGGGCGGCTCCACGGAGGACGAGCTGACCGAGATGCTGGTGGACCGCGGGGTGGCCGGCATCATCTTCGTCTCCGGGCTGCACGCCGACACCTCCGCCGATATGCAGCGCTATGAGCAGCTGCGCGGCCAGGGCGTGCCGTTCGTCCTCATCAACGGCTTCTCCGACAAGGTGCAGGCGCCCTTCGTCTCCCCCGACGACCGGGCCGCGGTGGATCTGGCGATCACCCATCTCAGCGCGCTCGGCCACCGGCGGATCGGGCTGGCGCTCGGACCCAAGCGCTTCGTGCCCGTGCAGCGCAAGATCGAGGGCTTCGTGCGCGCCATGCAGGAGCGGCTGCAGACCGGCCCGGCCGAGACGGAGCCGTTCATCCAGCACTCCCTCTACACACTGGAGGGCGGCCAGGCCGCGGCGGGCGCGCTGATCGAGCGGGGCGCCACGGCCATCGTCTGCGCCAGCGACATGATGGCACTCGGTGCGATCCGGGCGGCCCGGCAGCGCGGGCTCGACGTCCCGCGCGAGATCTCCGTCGTCGGCTTCGACGACTCCCCGCTCATCGCCTTCACCGACCCGCCGCTGACCACGATCCGGCAGCCGGTCACGGCCATGGGGCAGGCGGCGGTGCGTGCGCTGCTGGAGGAGGTCGGCGGCACCCCGGCCCCGCACAGCGAGTTCGTCTTCCATCCCGAGCTGGTGGTGCGCGGATCGACCGCATCGGCCCCGAAACCGGCCAGGATCCCGAAGCCGCTGCGGGCCCACTGAGGGCTGCGTCCCCCAGAAGTACGGGGGTCGGGCGTCCCCCGCAAGACCGATACGAGGCTTCGAATACCCGACCGAAGGATGATCGGCGGCACACCCCTTTCTGGCAGACTGTCTGCCTATGGGTGATGCGAATACGAGGACTTTGGACGGCCTGCCGACCACCCCGCCACCCAAGGGGGAGCGTGCGGACCACCCGGTGGCCGAGAGGCGAATGGCCCGTCTGCGTGCTCCTCGCACCCCCCGGCTCTGGTTCGAGGTCCTGCTGATCGCGGTCAGCTACTGGACGTACTCGATGATCCGCAACGCGGTGCCCGAGCAGAAGGCCAAGGCGCTGCGGAACGCCGACTGGATCTGGCAGGCGGAGCACTCGCTCGGCATCGCCGTCGAGCACAGCGTCAACCACGCGGTGAACTCCGTGACTTGGCTGATCGTGTCGATGAACTACTACTACGCGACACTGCACTTCATCGTGACGATCGGGGTGCTGATCTGGCTCTACCGCCGGCACCCTGGACGCTATGCCGCCGCCCGGACGGCCCTGTTCGCCACCACCGGCGTCGCCCTGATCGGCTATTACTTCTACCCGCTGGCACCGCCCCGGCTGATGCCGGACGGCGGCTTCGTCGACACCCTGATCGACCACGGCACCTGGGGCTCGATGGCGTCCGGCAACCTCGCCTCGATGTCCAACCAGTACGCCGCGATGCCCTCGATGCACATCGGCTGGTCGCTGTGGTGCGGTATCACCCTCGCGCTGCTGGCCAAGCCGCTGTGGGCCAAGGCCGTCGGGCTGCTCTACCCCGCCACCACCCTCCTGGTCATCGTCTCCACGGCCAACCACTTCTGGCTGGACGCGCTCGGCGGGGTGCTGTGTCTGTCCTTCGGTTTCGGGCTGACGTGCCTCTGGTACGGCTCGCTGCCGCACCGGCTGACCCGGGTGTTGCCGGCGACGGTGTGAGCGCGCTGCGTCGCTTCGCGGCTCCCCGCCCCCGGAACTCCTGCCGGACTCCGCGACCCGGACGGGAGTCGACATCCCCAGGATGTGCCGACGGCCAGCGCGGTGAGGTCGGCCCGGAAGCCGGGGGCGATCCGGCCGGCCTCCGTCTCCTCGCCGACGGCGAGGGCCGCGTGCGACGTACAGCCCTCCAGTGCCATCAGCCCGGTCAGCGCCTGGTCCGGGGTGACCGGCGCGATGTCCGGCCGGCCCGCCGGGCGGCGCAGCCGGCCATGTGGACGGCCGGGCCGGGGTGATCGAGCCGCTGCGGGAGCGGGTCACCGATGCCATCGACCCCGGCACGCTGGGCGACGCCGCCTGGGACCTCGCGCTGGAGTCCTGGGCCCGCTCCTACCGCGCCGCCTTCGCCGCCCGTCCCCGCGCGATCCCGATGCTGATGACCTCTGCGGTCCGCGCCCCGAAGGTGCTCGCCCAGTACGAGCGGGTGGCCGGGATGCTGCTGGACGCCGGTTTCGCACCGGCCGCGGTCATGCCGGTCATCACCGGCCTGGACAACCTCGTGCTCGGGTCGGCGCTCGACATGTCGGCGCCGGAGACGATGTGGGAGGTCTCCGAGGGCGGCTGCGCACCCCGGCTGTCGGCGGCGCAGGAGGCGACCGGACCGGCCCGCGCCGACCAGGCCTTCGATCTGACGCTGGCCGGCTTTCTCGCGCACTGCCGGGGCCTGTTGACCGCGGAAGCGCCCGGTGCGGCTCAGGCCCCGTAGAAGATCTCCTCCACCACGCTCCGCGCCCGCCGGGTGATCCGCCGGTAGTCGTCGATCATCTCCCCGACGTGGCCCTCCTCGTACCCGAGGTAGCGGCCCACCGCCGCCAGCTCCCGGCCGTCGACGGGGAAGGTGTCGCCGGGGCGGCCGCGCACCACCATCACGGCATTGCGCACCCGCGCCGCCAGCACCCATGCCTCATCCAGCGTCTGGGCGTCCTCCGTGCTGATCAGCTCGGCGGCGTGCGCGGCGGCCAGCGCCTCGCGGGTACGGGTGGTGCGCAGTCCGGGGATCTCCCAGCCGTGCTGCATCTGCAGCAGCTGCACCGTCCACTCGACATCGCTCAGTCCGCCGCGCCCCAGCTTGGCGTGGGTGGTGGGGTCCGCGCCGCGGGGCAACCGCTCGGCCTCCATCCGGGCCTTGAGCTTGCGGATCTCGCGGACCGCGTCATCGCCCAGGCCCTCGGCCGGATAGCGCATCGGGTCGATCAGCTCGATGAACCGCTGCCCCAGCTCGGCGTCGCCCGCGACCGGTTCGGCACGCAGCAGGGCCTGCGACTCCCACACCAGCGACCAGCGCCGGTAGTAGGCGGCGTACGAGGCGAGGGTGCGCACCAGCGGCCCCGACCTGCCCTCGGGGCGCAGATCCGCGTCGATGGGCAACGGCGGGTCGGAGGAGGGGAGTTCGAGCAGGCGGCGCATCTCGTTGGCGACGGCGTGGGCGGCCTTGGCGGCCTCCTGCTCGTCGGCGCCCTCGCGCGGCTCGTGGACGAACAGGACATCGGCGTCCGAGCCGTAGCTCAGCTCCTGGCCGCCGAACCGGCCCATGCCGATCACCGTGAAGCGGGTGGGCAGGGTGTCGCCCCACTGCTGGCGGACCGCGGCGCGCAGGGCCCCGGCGAGGGTGGCGGCGTTGAGGTCGGAGACCGCGGAGCCGACGGCGTCGACGGAGCGGCCGTGGTCGGTGTCCGCCGGGCTGAACTCCGTGCCGTAGGCGCCGATCACATCCGCCGCCGCGGTACGGAACAGCTCCCGGCGGCGCACCCCGCGGGCCGCCGCGACCGCCGCCTCCGCGCCGGCCGCCCGGCCGACCGCGGCCAGCACCTCCTGCTCCAGCGCGGCCCGGCCACGCGGCTGCAGCCCGTCGGGGGCGCCGAGCAGCGCGACCGCCTCGGGTGCGCGCAGCAGCAGATCGGGGGCCAGCCGGCCGGCGGACAGCACCCGGGCGAGGTTCTCGGCGGCCGCGCCCTCGTCGCGCAGCAGGCGCAGGTACCAGGGCGTCTTGCCGAGCGCGTCGGACACCTTGCGGAAGTTGAGCAGCCCGGCGTCCGGGTCGGCGGAGTCCGCGAACCAGGCCAGCAGCACCGGCAGCAGCGTCCGCTGGATGGCGGCCTTGCGGGTCACGCCGGACGCCAGCGCCTCCAGATGCCGCAGCGCGGCCACCGGGTCGGCGTAGCCGAGCGCTTCGAGGCGGTGGCCGGCGGCCTTGGCCGAGAGCCGGGTCTCGCCGGGCTCCAGATGGGCGACGGCATCGAGCAGGGGGCGGTAGAAGAGCTTCTCGTGCAGCCGGCGCACCTCGCGGGCATGCCACTTCCACTCCTTGCGGAGGGTGTCGACCGGCTCGGTGCGCAGGCCCAACGAGCGTGCCAGGCGCCGCTGTTCGCCCTCGTCCTCGGGCATCAGGTGCGTACGCCGCATCCGGAAGAGCTGGATACGGTGCTCCAGCGTGCGCAGGAAGCGGTAGGCGGCGTCCAGGGCCGCGGCGTCCTGGCGTCCGACGTAGCCGCCGGCCGCCAGCGCCGCCAGGGCGTCCAGCGTGGTGGCGCTGCGCAGCGTGGCATCGCTGCGGCCGTGCACCAACTGCAGCAGCTGGACCGCGAATTCGACATCGCGCAGTCCGCCGGGGCCGAGCTTGAGTTCCCGGTCGACCTGGGCCGCGGGGATGTTCTCGACGACCCGGCGGCGCATCTGGCGCACATCGGCGACGAAGTTCTCCCGCTCGGCGACCTCCCACACCATCGGCGCCAGCGCATCCACGTACTGCTGCCCCAGCTGCAGGTCACCGGCCATCGGGCGGGCCTTGAGCAGCGCCTGGAACTCCCAGGTCTTGGCCCAGCGCTGGTAGTAGGCGAGATGGCTGCTGAGGGTGCGCACCAGCGGGCCGTTGCGGCCCTCGGGGCGCAGATTGGCGTCCACCGGCCAGATCGTGCCCTCGATGGTGTTGTCCGAGCACAGGCGCATCATGCGGGCGGCGAGCCGGGTCGCGGCCTGCAGCGCCTGGGCCTCGTCGACGCCCTCCTTGGCCTCGGCGACGAAGATGACATCGACGTCCGAGACGTAGTTCAGCTCCCGGCCGCCGCATTTGCCCATGCCGATGACGGCCAACCGGGACACCGCGGCGTCCCCGGGCGCCTCCTCGTACGAGATCTCCAGGGCGGCCCGCACCGTGGCGGTGGCCAGGTCCGCCAGCTCGGCCGCGGCCTCGGCGACATCGGTCGTGCCGCACACATCGCGGGCCGCGATGCCCAGCAGGGAGCGGCGGTAGGCGGTGCGCAGCGCGTCCGCGCGCGGCCGTTCGGCGTTCTCTCCGCCCCAGATCCCCTCGGCGAGCGCCAGCTCGAACTCGGGGGTGGTGGGGTGCAGGTCCACCGACTCGTAGGTGACCAGCGACTGCCAGTCGCGCGGATGCCGGACGAGATGGTCGGCGAGCGCCTCGGAGGCGCCCAGCACCCCCAGCAGCCGGTCGCGCAGCGGTTTCGCCGCGACGATCGTGCTCAGCAGCGCCTGCTGCTCGTCCGGCTCCTGCGCCTCCACCAGCCGGACCAGGCTGTGCAGCGCCAGATCCGGGTCCGCGGTGGCGCCCAGCGCTTCGAGCAGCACCGAGTCATCGCGTACGGACGCGAGTTCGGGGGAATCGAGCAGCCCCTCGGCCGCTGAGGGGTCGGTGAAACCGTGCCTCAGCAGCCGGGTGAAGGTGCTGCTCCGCCGTCCCTGCGGAGCGGGAAGTGCCATGGGTGCAGCCTCTCGGTGGCGCGGTGGCTCAGAGCACGGGCAGCATCTTGCGCAGCTCGAAGGCGGTGACCTCGGAGCGGTACTCCTCCCACTCCTGCTTCTTGTTGCGCAGGAAGAAGTCGAAGACGTGCTCGCCGAGGGTCTCGGCGACCAGTTCGCTGCGCTCCATCAGCTCGATGGCCTCGCCGAGGTTCTGCGGCAGCGGCTCGATGCCCATTGCCCGGCGCTCCGAGTCGGACAGCGCCCAGACGTCGTCATCGGCGCCGGCCGGCAGCTCGTAGCCCTCCTCGATGCCCTTGAGACCGGCCGCGAGCAGCACCGCGTACGTGAGATACGGGTTGGCGCCGGAGTCGATGGAGCGGACCTCGACCCGGGTCGAGCCCATCTTGCCGGGCTTGTACATCGGGACGCGGATCAGCGCGGAGCGGTTGTTGTGGCCCCAGCAGATGTACGAGGGGGCCTCGCCGCCGGCGCCGGCGGTGCGGTTGGCGCCGCCCCAGATGCGCTTGTAGGAGTTGACCCACTGGTTGGTGACGGCGGAGATCTCCCCTGCGTGCCGCAGCAGACCGGCGATGAACGAGCGCCCGACCTTGGAGAGTTGGTACTCCGAGCCGGACTCGTGGAAGGCGTTGCGGTCGCCCTCGAAGAGCGAGAGGTGGGTGTGCATACCGGAGCCCGGGTACTCCGAGAACGGCTTGGGCATGAACGTGGCCTGGACGCCCTGCTCCAGCGCCACCTGCTTCATGACCAGCCGGAACGTCATGATGTTGTCCGCGGTCGACAGGGCGTCGGCGTAGCGCAGATCGATCTCCTGCTGGCCGGGCGCGCCCTCGTGGTGGCTGAATTCCACCGAGATGCCCATCGACTCCAGCATCGTGATCGCCTGCCGGCGGAAGTCCATGCCGACGTTCTGCGGGGTGTGGTCGAAGTAGCCCGAGGAGTCGCCGGGGGTCGGCCGCCGGCCGTCCACGGGCTTGTCCTTGAGCAGGAAGAACTCGATCTCCGGGTGGGTGTAGAAGGTGAACCCGAGGTCGGAGGTCTTGGCCAGGATGCGCTTGAGGACATAGCGCGGGTCGGCGTAGGAGGGGGAGCCGTCCGGCATCAGGATGTCGCAGAACATCCGGGCGGTGCCGGGGGCCTCGGCACGCCAGGGCAGGATCTGGAAGGTGCCGGGGTCCGGCTTGGCGATCATGTCGGACTCGTACACCCGGGCAAAGCCTTCGATGGCCGAGCCGTCGAAACCGATGCCCTCGTCGAAGGCCTGCTCCAGCTCCGCGGGGGCGACCGCCACGGACTTGAGGAACCCGAGCACATCGGTGAACCACAGCCGTACGAAGCGGATGTCGCGCTCCTCGAGCGTTCGGAGCACAAACTCCTGCTGCTTGTCCATGGGTCACCAATCCTTGCAGGTCAATCGGCCTGTCCACGCGCGCCGGATCACGCGGCGTGGCACACCAGTATCACGTGAGGGGGTTACCGTCACATTACGCACCCTTGGCCTGAATCAGAACCGCCGTCCCGTAACCCTCACCCGGCATCCTTCCCGTGCCGAGCGAGCTCAGCGCAGCGGGCGGGGGCAAACGGGGGGCTTGGCGCAGTCTTGAAGCCGGCCTGAGCGGCCATTGACCGGATGTTGAAGGGCCCGTTCCCTGCCCTTCATGGGGTGGCCCCGGACGGTGAACGCCCCGGAGCAGCGGGGAGAGCGGGCAGTGGGACAGGGTTCCCGGACCGGCCCGGACGCGATATTCGGCTGCGCGTCCGGCACGGAACGGCAGCACGAAGAGGTGCAACAGCGAGGAGCAGGGCATCGACGCCGGGCTCGACGATGCCGTCGCCCTAGGCGAACGGCGCGGCCGCGCCCCGCCCCGTCCCCGTCAGGTCCAGCACCGCCTGCGCCACCGACTCCGGCACGTCGGCCATCACCAGATGGCCGGCGGGGGCAGCCACCGCGAACCGGCCGCCCAGCGCCGCGGCGAGCCCCCGCTGCCGCTCCAGCGAGCGCAGTTGCCGTGCCGATTCGCTGCCGTCGTACGCCGCGAGGACGGCCACCGGCACCGGGGGCAGCGGGCGTTCCAGGCGCAGCGCGGCGAGCTCAGCGGCCTGGTAGGGGTAGCTCGCGTTCTCCAGGGCACAGGCCCGCGCCACCCGGCTGGTGCGGTAGCCGGCCTGCTCCCAGGGGTGCGGCGGATGGCTGCCGACGGTCGAGGCGCGGCCGATCAGCCGACGGGTGGCGGGGCCCAGGGCGCGCGGCAGTCCGGCGGCGGACGCGAGCCCGGCCATCTTGCCCGCCCAGGCGATACGCACCGCGCGCGGCAGCCGGGGCCGCGGGGCGTCCTCGATGCCGGCGTCGGCCAGCACGATCCCGGCGCAGCGCTCCGGATGCAGCCGGGCGAACGCCTCGGCGTGGAAGCCGGCGAGCGAGTGGCCGACGACGGTGGCCGGCCCCGGATGGCCGAGCGCCTCCAGAAGACGGGCGATCCGGTCGGCCTCGGCGGCGAGGGTGGGCGGCTCGGGCGCCGGGGCACTCAGGCCGAGGCCGGGGCGGTCGAAGCGGACGACGGTGCGGTGCGGGGCGAGCAGCGCGGCGACCGCGTCCCAGTCGAACCACGCCATACCGAGACCGCCGCTGAGGACACAGACCGGGCCGCTGCCCTCGGTCAGGACATGCAGCGGCACACCGTCGATGCGCAGGAACCGGCCGGGCGTGGGGAGGCGGCGGGGTCGGCTCATCGGGCTCCTTCTCCGGCTCCGTTGTCTCTGCTGCGTGCGTGACGGACGTCCGGACGGTCGGGTGGACCCGGCCCGGGTCCACCCGGATTTCCCCCGGCTGCCGCCGGTGGCGCCCTCGGCCGCGCGGGTGGCGTGGAGTGCCAAGAGTAGGCGGATGGGGGAAAGTTAAGCGGTGATACCGGCGCAAAGAACCACAATCAGCCGATACTGGCTGGCCCGCGACCCGGCGGCGAACGGCGCAAACGGCACTCCGCTCGGCGGGCCACCACGGGGAGCCATACCCCTAGGGGGTAGGGTGCGGGCGGCGGGCCTCCCGCGCTTCCGCCGGTTCGCCGTCCGTCGAGAGGTCAGCGATGCACGAACAGAGCAGGGCCGCCGTGTGGTGCGGTCGGCTGCTGCGGTTCACGGCACTGATCCTCGGCATCGTCACCCTGCATACGTTCGGGCACCCGAGGGCCGGACACGGCGCAGACCACACGCTCTTCGCGACGGTCCCGAGGGCGCGCCGCATGGCGCAGCCGCTGCGGCAGGCGGCCGCACCTCCCCGGACGTACCGCGCGGCCGGGCCGGCCGGCGCCGTCACCCGCGACGCGCACGCCGCCTCCGCGCAGCCCACCGACGCCCGCGCCGATGCTCCCGGTGGCGCCATGGTCCCCAGGAGCATCCGCCGCGCCGTCCTCCCGGTCCGGGCACCCGCCCCGCCGGCCCTCCCGGGCGCCGGTGCACCGACCGGACGCCGGGAGACCGGCGCGCGCCGCGCCCCGTGTTCCGGTCCGCCGCGCAGCCTGGGGCCGATACCCCGGCCGCCACGCCCCCAACTCCCCGCCCGACTGCCGGTGCTGCGCGTGTAGGAGCGCGCCCCGCCGCCGACGCCCACCGGAGTCCGCGGCAGTGCCCCTCACCCCACCCAGATCACCACCGACATCGTCACGAGGTGCTTCCCCCATGCGTACGCCCTCCCGCCGCGCCCTGCTCGGCGCAGGTATCGCCGTCGCCGGCAGCGGTCTGCTGTCCGCCTGCGCCACCGGCACAACCGGCTCCGTCCCGCACTCCGCCACGGACGATCTGAACGGCACGGACCCCTCCCACGGCCCCGACGGCCACACGCCGTCCGGGTATGTGTCCCCCGACGGCCCGGAGGTCGCCGAGGCCGAGCGCAGGCGGGGCTCGGGGCCCGTACGCCACTTCTCGCTGACCGCCGCCGAGACCCGGATCGACCTGGGCGGCCGTACCGTCAAGACCTGGACGTACGGCGACGAGCTGCCCGGCAAGGAGATGCGTGTCACCGCGGGCGACCGGATCGCGCTGACCCTCGCCAACCACCTTCCGCAGCCCACGACGCTGCACTGGCACGGGCTGACGGTGCGCAACGACATGGACGGCGTCCCCGGCCTGACCCAGCGGTCCATCAAGCCCGGCGGCTCGTTCGACTACCACTTCGCCGTCACCACCCCCGGCACGCACTGGGTGCATCCGCACTACGGTCTGCAGCTGGACCGCGGGATGTATGCGCCGCTGATCGTCGATGACCCCAGGGAGCCGCTCTCCTACGACAAGGAGTGGGTCGTCCTGCTGGACGACTGGCTCGACGGGGTGGACGGCAGCACTCCCGATGCGGTGCTCAAGGAGCTGCACGGGGGCGTGGACCGCGGCGGCATGAACCATGCCGAGAGCGACGTGGGCCACGAGGCAAAGCGCGGCGGCGGCGGCTCGCACGCCCAGGGCGGAGCGGCCCCCGCCGACGGCCCGTCGCGGATCCTGAAGGGCGCCAGGAGCAAGCTGCTCGGCCATGACGCGGGCGATGTGGACCACCCGTACCACCTCGTCAACGGGCGCACCACCCACGACCCGCGGACCTTCCGCGCCAGGCCCGGCGACCGCATCCGGATCCGCTTCATCAACGCGGGCAGCGAGACCGCCTACCGCGTCGCGCTCGGCGGCCACCGGATGACCGTGACGCACACCGACGGCTTCCCCGTCGAGCACGCGGAGACCGATGCGCTGCTCCTCGGGATGGCCGAGCGCTACGACGTCCTGGTCACGGCCGGGGACGGCGTCTTCCCGCTCACCGTGCTCGCCGAGGGCAAGGGGCGCTCCGCGCTGGCCTTGCTGCGCACCGGGAGCGGCGAGGCGCCGAGTGCGTCCACCCGGCCCAAGAACCTGTACGGCAGGCTGCTGACCGCGGACCGGTTCCGGGCCGCCGAGTCGGTTCGGTCCGTGTCGCGCCGCCCCGACCGCACCCTGGAGATGACCCTCACCGGCACCATGGAGAAGTACGACTGGGCGATCAACGGGAGCCCGTACACGCCCTCCCAGCGGTATCCCGTCGAGGCCGGTGAGCGGGTCCGGATCATCTTCCGCAACCACACCAGGATGTGGCACCCGATGCATCTGCACGGCCACACCTTCGCGCTGCCGGACGGCGGCCCCCGCAAGGACACCACGATCCTGCTGCCCGGCCGCAGGGTCTCCGTCGATTTCGACGCCGACAACCCCGGGCTGTGGATGGTCCACTGCCACAACGTCTACCACTCGGAGTCGGGAATGATGACGATCATCGGCTACCGCAAGAAGTAGCGGCCCCGGGGCGTGTGGCGAGCGCCCACGGGCCACCGCGGGACCGTCCGTCACACCCCCGAAGCACCGCCGAGATCCCTCCGACCCCCATTGCGTCAGAAAGACGATTACACTGGCGGAGTGCCTCAACTTCGTCTCGCCCTCAACCAGATCGATTCCTGTGTCGGCGATCTCGCCCAGAACGCCGAGACGATCCTGCGCTGGACCCGGCACGCCGCCGACCAGGGCGCACACCTCGTCGCGTTCCCCGAGATGGCGCTGACCGGATATCCCGTCGAGGACCTCGCGCTGCGCCCCTCGTTCGTCGAGGCGAGCCGCGGCGCGCTGCGGACGCTGGCCGGCCGGCTGGCCGAGCAGGGTCTGGGCGACCTCCCGGTGATCGTCGGCTATCTCGACCGCGGGACGCAGGCCAAGCCGCGCTACGGCCGCCCCGCGGGCGCCCCGCAGAACGCCGCCGCGGTGCTGTACCGGGGCGAGGTCGCGCTGAGCTTCGCCAAGCACCACCTTCCCAACTACGGCGTCTTCGACGAGTTCCGCTACTTCGTCCCCGGCGACACCCTGCCCGTCGTACGGGTCCACGGGGTGGATGTCGCGCTCGCCATCTGCGAGGACCTGTGGCAGGACGGCGGCCGGGTGCCGGCGACGCGCAGCGCGGGCGCCGGGCTGCTGGTGTCGGTCAACGCCTCGCCGTACGAGCGGGACAAGGACGACACCCGGCTGGAGCTGGTCCGCAAGCGGGCCCAGGAGGCCGGCTGCACCACCGCCTATCTGGCGATGATCGGCGGGCAGGACGAGCTGGTCTTCGACGGCGACTCGATCGTCGTCGACAAGGACGGCGGCGTGATCGCGCGGGCACCGCAGTTCGCGGAGGGCTGTGTACTGGTCGACCTGGACCTGCCCGCCGCGGCGCCCGTGCCCCCCTCGGGCGTGCTGGACGACGGGCTGCGGGTCGACCACCTCACCCTCTCCGCCGAACCCCTGCCGCCCTATCCCCCCGAGACCCTCGGCGGTGCGGCCGAACGCCTCACCGACCTGGAGGAGATCTACACCGCGCTGGTCGTCGGCCTGCGCGCCTATGTCGCCAAGAACGGCTTCCGCAGCGTGGTGCTCGGCCTGTCCGGCGGGATCGACTCCGCGCTGGTCGCCGCTCTCGCCTGTGACGCCCTGGGGGCGGAGCACGTCCATGCCGTGGCGATGCCCTCCCGCTATTCGTCGGAGCACTCCCTCACCGACGCCGCCGAACTCGCGCACCGTACGGGCCTGTCCTTCCGTACGGTGCCGATCGGCCCGATGTTCGACGCCTACATGGCGGCGCTGCCGCTGACCGGACTGGCCGAGGAGAATCTGCAGTCGCGGCTGCGGGGCACCACCCTGATGGCCATCTCCAACCAGGAGGGCCATCTGGTCCTCGCCCCCGGCAACAAGTCCGAGCTGGCCTGCGGCTATTCGACCCTCTACGGCGACTCGGTGGGCGGCTACGGCCCGATCAAGGACGTGTACAAGTCGGTCGTCTACCGGCTGGCCCGCTGGCGCAACCGGGCCGCCGCCGACCGCGGCCAGGCCCCGCCGATCCCGGAGAACACCCTCACCAAGCCCCCCAGCGCCGAACTCCGCCCCGGCCAGGTCGACACCGACTCCCTGCCGGACTACGACGTCCTGGACCGCATCCTGGAGCTCTACGTCGACCACGACCGCGGCCGGGAGGACATCACCGCCCAGGGCTTCGACGAGGCGCTGGTGACGCGCGTCCTGCGCATGGTCGACCACGCCGAGTACAAGCGCCGCCAGTACCCGCCCGGCCCCAAGATCTCCGCGAAGGGCTTCGGCAAGGACCGCCGGCTGCCCATCACCAACCATTGGCGGGAAGGGGCCTGACGGGCCGTCCGGAGACACGGTGGGGGCGGGCCGGCGTCGTCCCGCGGCCGGGCCGCCCGGCCGGTTGCCCCGGACGCCGCCCGTGCGGGCGTACCGCGGACAGGCCGCCCGGTCCGGCGGGACGCCGCAGGGTCGGGCCCGGTCAGGCGGCCGGGTCCCTGGTCAGGGCCCGGTGACGGGCGGTGGACGTCACGCGGGACACCGCAGGGCCGGGGAGGCTCCGGGTGTCCCGCGTTTTCCGTACTCGGCTCGCTCGGCGGCCGCCGTGGGCGGTCAGCCGATGTGGTCACCGGCCGGCACGCCGGCGCCCGGGGCCGGCTCCGCCGCCGCCTCGCCGCTGCGGGCCACGATCCGGGAGGCGTCGTGGGCGCCGCGGTCCAGGAGACCGGCCACGACGGCGACGGCCAGGCCCAGGGCGGCCAGCACCGCGCCGACCAGGGTCGGGGAGGTCCAGCCCCAGCCGGCCGCCAGGGCCAGCCCGCCGACCCAGGCGCCGCCGGCGTTGGCGAGGTTGAAGGCGGACTGATTGGAGGCGGCGGCCAGGGTCGGGGCCTGCTGCGCCTTCTTCATGACCAGCATCTGGAGAGGGGTGGTGGTCAGGAAGCCGACGGCACCGATGACGACGACCGTGACCAGCGCCGCCCACTTCACCTGGGCGGTGAAGTGGAAGGCGGCCAGCACGAGGGCCAGCGCGGCCAGCGAGCCGTACAGGGTCGGCCGCAGGGCCCGGTCGGTGAGCGGGCCGGCGGCGAGTGCGCCGAGCGTCATCCCGATACCGAAGAGCGCGAGGACCAGCGGGACCGAGCCCGCCGCGAAGCCGGTGACCTCGGTCATCATCGACGCGAGGTAGCTGTAGACGGCGAAGATCCCGGCGAAGCCGAAGACGGTGGTGAGCAGGCCGAGCAGCACCTGGCGGTTGCCCAGCGCCCGCAGTTCGCTGCCCAGACCGGTGCGCTCCTCGGCCGGCAGCGGGGGGATCAGCCGGGCCAGGGAGGCCATGGCGACCAGCCCGATGGCGGCCACGACGAGGAAGGTGGCGCGCCAGCCGAGCTGCTGGCCCATGAGGGTCGCGGCGGGGACGCCGATGATGTTGGCGACGGTCAGGCCGAGGAACATCGTGGCGACCGCGCGGGCCTGGCGGCCCTCGCGCACCAGCCGGGCGGCGACCACCGCGCCGACGCCGAAGAAGGCACCGTGCGGGAGCCCGGCCAGCAGCCGGCCGGCGATCAGCAGACCGAAGGTGGGGGCCAGCGCGGAGGCGAGGTTGCCGACCGTGAAGACCGCCATCAGGCAGACCAGCATCCGCTTGCGCGGGATGCGGGAGCCGAGGGCGGTCAGGAGCGGGGCGCCGATGACGACGCCGAGGGCATAGGCGGAGACGAGGTAGCCGGCGGTGGGCACCGAGGTGCCCAGATCGTCCGCGACATTGGGCAGCAGGCCCATCATCACGAATTCCGTGGTGCCGATACCGAAGGCCGAGATCGCGAGCGCGAGCAGAGCCAAGGGCATGAAAGACCTTCCAGGGTTTTGCGTGCGGGCGGGCACGCAGCGCGTGGACCGTAAGTCGGTTAAGTTCTCTTACGGAACAAAGTCTCTCAGGCGCAGTATTCCGGCGTGGGAACGGGGCGTGACAAGCTCGCGTCAGATCACCGTCGGCAGTGCGTCGGCGCTGGTCAGATCTTCACCGACGCCGCGACCGGAAGGTGGTCGCTGCCGGTCGGGGACATCACCCAGGCCTTGACCGGGTCCATCCCCTTCATCATGATCTGGTCGATCCGGGCCATCGGGAACGCCGCCGGCCAGCTGAAGCCGAAGCCGTCGCCCGCCGCCCCCTGGGCGGAGCGCATCTGGGAGGTGACCGGGGCCAGCGAGCGGTCGTTCATGGTGCCGTTGAGGTCGCCGAGCAGCATGACCTTCTTCTCGGGGTCGGCGGCGATCGCCTCGCCGAGCGCCGCGGCGCTGCCGTCGCGCTGGTTGGCGGTGAAGCCCGCCTCGACCTTGACCCGTACCGACGGCAGATGCGCGACATAGACCGCGAACTTCTGGCCGTCGGCGGCGGTGACGGTGGCCCGCAGCGCGCGGGTCCAGCCCATCTTGATGTCCACCGGCTTCGCATCGGACAGCGGGCGCTTGCTCCACAGCCCGACGGTGCCCTCGACCGTGTGGTACGGATACGCCTTCGCCAGACCCTGCCGGTAGGCGGGCAGGGCGTCACCGGTCAGCTCCTCCAGGGCCACCACATCGGCGTCGGAGGCCACGATGTCCTTGGCGGTGGCCGCCGGGTCGGGGTTGTCGGCGTTGACGTTGTGCGTGGCGACCGTGAGATTGCCGCCGTTGCCGGCCTTGTCGGTGAGCTGCCCGCCGAAGAGATTGACCCAGGCGAAGACGGGCAGCACCAGCGCGAGGAGCGCGGTCGCCGAGCGGCGCAGCACCGCGGCGACGAGCAGCAGCGGGACGCCCAGCCCCAGCCACGGCAGGAAGGTCTCCAGCAGACTGCCCAGGTTTCCCACGGTGTTGGGAATCTGTGCGTGCAGCATCATCAGCAGGCCGAGCAGGACCGCGAGCACCGCGAGCACGATGCCGCGCCGCCACATGCCCTCGGGACGCCACCAGTTCCGCAGGCGTCCGGCCCGGGAACCGGCCTGCCCGGGGTTGTGCCCCTGTCCCGGCTCCGTCATGTATGCCTGCGCCATTTAGCTGTCCTCACTACCTTGCTTCGCTGCGCCTCACCTGTGGTCTCCGACCCTAGGCGATGGCCCGTAATGCGCTTTCTTACAAGTGAGGACGGCGCGGTGACGGGTCGGGGTTCCGGCCGCGGGCTTCGTGACAACGGCTGTGACAGAACGGGCATGGTCCGGTCATACGGCGGTGTGTACGCACGGATTTCCGGGGGACGGATCCGCCCCTGCACCCAACACCGCCGCTGGTGCGCGGCGTTCAGCCCGCGGCCCGGTCCGCCGCCGGCCGTACGCCCTCCAGGATCATGTCGACGATGTCCTCCGGGAGGCTCTCGGGCAGTTCCTGCCACTCGTGGAGGAGGGCGCGGGCCAGCATCGGGCCGACGAAGAGATCGGCGAGGGTCTCCAGGTCCCGGTCGGTGCGGATCTCGCCGTTCGCCACCCCGCGCCGGAGCACCCCGAGCAGCGTCTCGTGGCGGGCCCGCAGGACCGTCTCGTGGTACTCGGCCCACAGCCCGGGCTGTGCCCGGACGTGGCTGACGAGGGTGCGCAGCAGCGCTGAGCTGCGCTTGGCGAGTCCGCGGCGGCGCAGGAATTCCAGCAGGGCGACGAGGTCATCGCGTACCGAGGTGCCGTCCAGCGGCGGGCTCGGGACGTCCAGGGAGCGCATCACATCGAGCATCAGGGCGCTCTTGGCGGCCCAGCGGCGGTAGACCGTGGCCTTGCCGACGCCGGCCTCGCGGGCGATGCGCTCCATGGACAGCTCACCTATGGAGGCACCGTCCTCGATCAGGCGCAGCACTGCCTCGATGATGGCGGAGTCGGCCGCGGCGCTGCGCGGCCGGCCGCGGCGCCCGGGGGCCGCCGGGCCCGGCCGCTCCCCGGCCGCCGCCACCTCGGAGTCCCCGGCCGCCCGGCTCATCGCTGCACGCCCGCCTTCCGCTCTTCCTGCGGCTCCGCCGCCTGCGGCACCGGTGCCGTTTTGCCGGGCAGGAAGGCCGCGGCCACCACGAGCCCGACCAGTGCGACGGCGGCCGAGCCGAGCGCGGTGATGTGCATGGCGTGGATGAAGGCATCGTCGGCGGCGGCGATCAGCGACCGGCCCGCCGGGCCCATCGAGTCCGCGAGGCCGTGGGTCGCCTCGATGGATTCACCGGCCGCGTGCCGGGCGGCGGCCGGTACGCCCGGCAGCGCGTCGAGCTTGTCCTGCATACCGTCGCGGTAGCTCGTGGACAGCAGCGAGCCGAGGACGGCGACGCCGAGGGTGCCGCCGACCTGCCGGAAGACATTGTTGAGGGCCGAGCCGGAGCCGGCCTTCTCCCGGGGCAGCGCCTGCATGACCGCGACGGTGGCCGGCGGCATGATGTGCGCCATGCCGGCGCCCTGCAGGAAGAACAGCGCCTCCAGGACCCAGATCGGGGTGTCGGTGTCCAGCAGCAGCAGACCCGACATGGTGGTGGCCACCACGAACATGCTGAAGGTGCACACCGCGCGGGCGCCGTAGCGGTCCACGGCGAGCCTGGCCCGTGGCGCGAAGACCGTCTGGGCGGCGGCCAGCGGCAGGAACAGCATCCCGGCCTGCAGCGGGGTGTAGCCGCGCACGCTCTGGATGTAGAAGACGGTGAAGAACGCGACGCCCATCAGCGCGAAGAAGACCAGCGCGATGGCGACGATGGCGGCCGAGAAGGCGGGGCTGCGGAAGTAGCCGATGTCGATGGACGGGTGGTCGCTGCGTTTCTGGTGCACCACGAAGACGATCAGCACCACCAGGCCGCCGGCGATCGTGCCGACCACCTGCGGGTCGGTGAAGTCGGCGAGCTGACCGCCCTTGATGATGCCGTAGACCAGCAGGACGAGTCCGACGACGGACAGCAGCACCCCGAACGGGTCCAGCCGGCCGGGGCTGGGGTCCTGGGAGTCGGGCACCAGGACCACCATCGCGATCAGCGAGATCACCACGATCGGGGCGTTGATCATGAAGACCGAGCCCCACCAGAAGTGGTCGAGGAGAAGACCGCCGGCGATCGGGCCGACCGCGATGGCCAGACCCACCCCGCCGGCCCAGATGCCGATCGCCCTGGGCTGCTCGTCCCGCTCGAAGACGTTCATCAGGATGGCGAGGGTGGACGGCATCACGAAGGCGCCGCCCAGCCCCATCAGCGCGCGGAAGGCGATCAGCTCGGCGGGCGATCCGGACACTCCGGCGAGCACCGATCCGGCACCGAAGACGGCCAGGCCGAAGAGCAGCGTCTTCTTGCGGCCCAGCCGGTCGCCGAGCAGGCCCGCGGTGAACAGCAGACCGGCGAAGACCAGCGTGTAGGAGTTGATCGCCCACTCCAGCTCGCTCTGGGTGGCGCCGAGGCCGGTGGGAGCCGGGGTCGCGATCGTCTTCATGGCGACGTTGAGGATCGAGTTGTCCAGCACCACGATCAGCAGGCTGAGCATGAGGGTGGACAGGACCGCCCAGCGGCGGCGGTGGATACGTTCCGGGATCTGTCGGGCCTGCGCAGCGCCCGGAGTACTGGAGGGGGTGGCCATGCCGGCACCCTAAGCAGCTATCGATACGGGGCCGTTCCGTATCGAAAACCCGCCGGGCGAGTCCCGTCGTCCGGGCGAAGGGAGACCGGTCACACCCGCTCCCCTTTTCCTTGTACGCGGGCCGTGCCAGCATGGAGGGGAGTCCGGGGACACCGTCAGGGTGCCTCGAGATGACGAACAGGAGCCGTCACCATGACGCAGCTTTCGCCTGCCCAGAAGCCGGTTGCCAAGTCTCTGTACGGGGGCTCGGGGTCGCGCCGGATCACCGTCCGGGACATCGCCGCCGCCAAGGAGCGCGACGAGAAGTGGCCGATGCTCACCGCCTACGACGCGATGACCGCCTCCGTGTTCGACGAGGCCGGCATCCCCGTTCTGCTCGTCGGTGACTCGATGGGCAACTGCCACCTCGGTTACGAATCCACCGTGCCGGTCACCATGGACGAGATCACGCTGCTGTCCGCGGCGGTCGTCCGGGGCACCAAGCGCGCGCTCGTCGTCGGCGATCTGCCGTTCGGCTCGTACCAGGAAGGGCCGGTGCAGGCGCTGCGCAACGCCACCCGGCTGGTCAAGGAAGCGGGCGTGGGCGCCGTCAAGCTGGAGGGCGGTGAGCGCTCCGCCGACCAGGTGGAGCTGCTGGTCTCGTCCGGCATCCCGGTGATGGCGCATGTCGGGCTGACCCCGCAGTCGGTCAACGCCTACGGCGGCTACCCCGTACAGGGCCGCGGCGAGGAGGCCGCCCAGCAGCTTCTGCGGGATGCGAAGGCGGTGCAGGACGCCGGTGCTTTCGCGGTCGTCCTGGAGGCCGTACCGGCCGAGCTGGCCGCCGAGGTCACCCGGTCGCTGCACATCCCGACCGTCGGCATCGGCGCCGGCCTGGACTGCGACGCCCAGGTGCTGGTGTGGACCGACATGGCCGGCATGACCGCCGGCCATGTCCCGAAGTTCGTCAAGCAGTACCTCCAGCTGCGTGAGCTGCTCGGCGGCGCGGCCAAGGCGTTCGCCGAGGACGTCGTCGGCGGAAGCTTTCCGGCGGAGGCCCATACGTTTCACTGAGCCGCGCACGATTTCGGCTGTCCCGCCGTTCCTCTGCGCTTAGCTTGCGTCCCACGTTTTCGGCTGTCCCGCCGTGGTGGTGTCTCGCCGTTGCGCCTGCGGCGGGCGGGGTCCGCTGCGCGGGGCTGTGGGTGCGGTGACGGGCCTGCGGGGCCTGGTGTGTGGACTGCTGCGCTTTA
>NZ_JBSHAW010000072.1:0-26349 GCF_053611685.1 Streptomyces sp. NPDC054786
GCACCCGTTACTCAGCCTGTGTGCGTGCTCGGGGGGCCCCGGGGCGGTGCGGTCGACGGCACCGCCCCGGGGGCTTCCCCCGTCACCCGCCGCACCTCGACGCGCCGTCGGCTCTTCGACGCCGCCGTGACCCTCATCGCGGAACAGGGCTTCTCCGCCACCACCGTCGACGAGATCGCCGACCGTGCCGGCGTCGCCAAGGGCACCGTCTACTACAACTTCGCCGGCAAGAACGTCCTCTACGAGGAGCTGCTGCGGGACGGCATCGACCTGCTCGCCGACTCACTGCGCCGGGCCGCCGACACCACAGCGGCCCGCGGCGGCACCCGGGTCGACGCCCTGGACGCCATGATCCGCGCGGGCCTGGACTTCATCGCCTGCTCCCCCGCCCTCATCCAGCTCTACGTCGCCGAACTGTGGCGCACCAACCGCACCTGGCGCGCCACCCTCACCTCCGTACGGGGCCGCGCCCAGTCCGTCGTCGAGTCCGTCCTGCGCGACGCCGTGGACAGCGGCGAACTCTCCGACGAGCTCGACATCCCCCTCACCGCCTCCGCGCTCCTGGGCATGGTCCTGGTGGCCGCCCTGGACTGGCAGTCCTTCCAGCCGGACCGCTCGGTCGAGGAGGTCCATGCGGCGCTGTCACGGCTGCTGCAGGGGCGGGTGAGCGCGGGCGGGGCGTAGGGCGTCCCCGGCCGGTGCCCCGACGTGCCCGGATGCCGGGCCCGGACGTCGTCAGGACTGCAGATGCGTCGGCGCGAACATCCTCAGGTGGGCCGGGAGGACGACGACCGAAGGGCCGGGGGCCGCCAGCGCCGCCGCCAGGTCCGTACGGAGCTGCTCCGGGGTCGTACGGACCGCGGGGACGCCGAACGACTCGGCCAGTGCCACGAAGTCCGGCCGGGTGAGTTCGGTGGCGGTGGCCGCGCCGAAGGCGTCGCTCATGTATTCGCGCAGGATGCCGTATCCGCCGTCGTCCACGATGAGCCAGGTCACCGGCAGGTCGTACTGCCGGGCGGTGGCCAGCTCGGCGATCGAGTACATCGCGCCGCCGTCCCCGGACACCGCCAGCACCGGCCGCGCCGGGTCGGCGACGGCCGCGCCCAGCGCCGCCGGGAAACCGTAGCCCAGCCCGCCGGCGCCCTGGGCCGAATGCAGCGCGTTCGTACGCCGCGGGTCGAAGGCGGACCAGGCCCAGTAGGCGAGGATCGTCATGTCCCAGCAGCTGACCGCGCCGTCGGGAAGCGCGTCCCGCACCGAGGCCAGCACCTGCTGCTCCAGGTCGAGATGCTGCCCGGCGATCCGGTCGCGGACGCGGGCCAGGAGATCGGATACGGCGGCCTCGGGAGAGGGCACATGGCCGGCCCCGGGCGCGGCTGCCCCGGCTTCCTCGGAGGTGGGCGCGTCGTCGCCCTCGGTGGGGCCGGCCTCCCGGGCCTCCCGCTCCCCCACCTCCTTGACCAGCGCGGCCAGCGCCGCCCGCGCATCCGCGTGGATGCCCAGCGCGGCATGGTTCGACTCCAGCTTGCCGAGGTCCGCCTCGATCTGTACGACACGGCCGCGCGGCCGGAACGTGTGGTAATTCGAGGAGAGTTCGCCCAGCCCCGAGCCGACGACCAGGAGGGTGTCCGCGTCCTCCAGGAAGGCCGTGGTGTAGCGGTCCTCCATCCAGGACCGGAGGGAGAGCGGGTGCTCCCACGGGAAGGCGCCCTTGCCGCCGAACGTGGTGGCCACCGGTGCCCGCAGCTCCTCGGCGAGCGCCAGCAGCTCCGCCTCGGCCCCGGCCCGTACGACTCCGCCGCCGGCCAGGATCACCGGCCGCCCGGCCTCGGTCAGCCGGGTCGCCGCCGCCGCGATCAGCTCGGCCCGCGGCAGCAACTCCTTCGGCCTGGCGGCCAGTTCGGTCACCGGCGGCACGTCGGCCTCCGCCAGCAGCACATCCTGCGGGATCTCCAGCCACACCGGTCCGTGCGGGGTGCTCAGCGCCGACTCCCAGGCGGCGGCCACCGCCGAGGGGATCTGTGAGGCCGTACGCGCCGTGTGGACGGACTTGACCACGCCCCGGAACGAGGCGCTCTGATCGGTGAGTTCATGGAGATAGCCATGGCGTCCGCCGCCGATACCGGCGAGCGGCACCTGACTGCCGATGGCCAGTACGGCAGCCGAGCCGGCCGCCGCCTCCTGCAGCGCGGCCAGCGTCATCAGCGCGCCGGGGCCGGTGGAGACCAGCAGCGGCGCGACCCCGTGCGTGGTCCTGGCGTACGCATCGGCGGCGAAGCCCGCGTTGTTCTCCACCCGCAGCCCTACGTAGCGCAGCGCGGAGCGGCGCAGTGCGTCGAACACCCCGAGCGCATGCTGCCCCGGCAGCCCGAAGACGGTCCCGGCGCCGAGTGCGGCCAGCGACTCGACGACGAGGTCACCGCCGTTGCGCCGGTGCTGCGTGGGCGTGGGGGTGGTGGTGCTCATGGGTGCGTGCTGCCTTCCTTGGCGGGCGGACGTGCGGGGTGCGGGCGTAGGGGCGTGCGGGCGTAGGGGATCAGGGAGGGGGAGCCGAGCACCGGGGGGCCCGGGGTGGGGCCAGGGGAGCGTCCGGGGATACCCCCCTGGCCGACAACTCGGGACAGGGACGGTGGGTGTCCGGATCAGGCCCGTCCGGCGGCGGAAGGGGGTGCCAGTGCCGCTCCCCCGGCCGGGTCACCGGCCGCATCGCCCTCCGACCGGCCGGCCAGCCGTGCCCGCCAGGCCGCCAGCACCGCCGCGTCCGTGGGCTTGGTGGCCAGGCTGACCGCCACGTACGCGACGAGCGAGGCGATCAGTCCGTAGTAGATCGGCTCGTTGGCGAGGACGCCGAGCGAGACCATCAGGCCGATGACGGTCAGCCCGCCGACGGCGACCGAGGTGAGCGCGCCGGCGGCGGTGCCCCGCTTCCACAGCAGCCCGCCGAGGATGGGCACCAGCAGGCCGCCGACGAGGACGTTGTAGGCGAGGGTGAGCGCCTCGACGACATTGTTCAGCGCGATCGCGATGACGATCACCGCGAGGCCCATGAGGAGGATGAAGACGCGGTTGCCGCGCACCTCGTCGTGCTCCTCGGCCCCGTCCCCGGCCTGCTCCGCCCGGGTCTCCGGGCCCCCGTCGCCGGACCCTCCCGCGGCCGGTCGCCGCCGTAGTGCGGCGGCGCCCTTGATCCGGGACCAGATGTCGTTGTTGGCGACCGTGGCACAGGCGATCAGTGCGCCCGAGGACGTGGACATCACCGCGGACAGCGCCGCCGCCAGCACCAGCCCGCGCACCCCCACCGGCAGCGCGTCCTTGACGATCGTCGCGAAGGCGTCGTCCGGGCTGCCCAGATGCGGATAGAGCACCTTGGCCGCGGTGCCGATGACCGCACCGGCCAGCGCATAGACCAGACAGTACGTACCGGCCGCGGTGCCGCCGCGGCGCGCGACCTTGTCGCTGCGCGCGGTGAACACCCGCTGCCAGATGTCCTGCCCGATCAGCATGCCGAAGGAGTAGATCAGCACGTAGGTGAAGACCGTCTGGCCGCCGATCCCGAGCGGGGCGAAGTAGTCGTGCGGGAGCTGAGACTTCATCTCCGCGAAGCCGCCCGCCTTGATGACGGCGATGGGCAGCAGGAGCAGCAGCACACCGATGGTCTTGACGACGAACTGGACCATGTCGGTGAGGGTGATCGACCACATGCCGCCGAGCGTCGAGTACGCGACGACGATCGCCCCGCCGAGGATGATCGAGAGCGTGCGGTCCATGCCGAAGAGCACATCGAAGATGGTCGCGTAGGCGATGGTCGAGGTCACCGCCAGCATCAGCGTGTACGCCCACATGACGACGCCGGAGATGATGCCGGCGGAGCCGCCGTAGCGCAGATCCAGCATCTCGGAGACCGTGTAGACCTTCAGCCGGGCGATCCGGGCCGAGAAGAAGACGCTCAGCGCCAGCAGCCCCAGGCCGATGGTGAAGACCATCCAGGCGCCGGACAGGCCGTACTGGTAGCCGAGCCCGACCCCGCCGATGGTGGAGGCGCCGCCGAGGACGATCGCCGCCATGGTGCCCGAGTACATCGCGGGGCCGAGGCGGCGGCCCGCGACCAGGAAGTCGCTCTTGGATTTGGCGCGCCGCATCCCCCACCAACCCATAGCGAGCATTCCGGCCAAATAGAGCACGATCACCGCATAGTCGACAGCCATGGGCCATCCCTTCCAACTGCGCCGAGGGGGAGAGAGGGGGGAGGGGGAGAGCGGGGTGTGAGGTCGAGGCGGCGGGCGCTTGGCGAGCGGGGGTCCCGTCCAAGCGCCGCGCCTCGGGGGTTGACCCTAGGAGGCGCGAAGGCGACGCTGAAGTGTACGTTTCCTCCATTCACCACCCTCCGATGTGGATGGTTCGCACATGCCGCACCCGCTCCCTCCGCCGTCCACCCCACCGGTGCCGCTCGCGGATCTGCTCGCCCGTACGGATCTCGGCCTGCGCCAGATCGCCGGCCCGCGCGAGGGCGTCGCGATCCACTGGGTGCACACCTCCGAGATGGCCGACCCGGTGCCGTACCTCCTGGGCGGCGAGATGCTGCTGACCGCGGGGCTGCATCTGGCGGAGGTGACCAAGGGCGCGGGCACGGGTGACGAGACGGGCACGGGCACGGCGGACGAGACGGGCACGGGCACGGCGGACGAGACAGGCGTCGGCACCGCGGACGGGACGGACTCGGCGCAGCCGGCCGCGCCCGCGGTGCCGTCCGGCGCCCCCCGTGCGGACACCCCCGCCGGGCTCGGCTCGCACCCCGCCCTCGACGCGTACCTCGACGGCTACGCCGCCCGCACCGTCGCGGCCGGCGCCGCGGCCCTCGGCTTCGGGATCGCGCCGGTGCACGACACCGTCCCCCGCGCCCTGGTGGCGGCCTGCGACCGGCACGGCCTGCCGCTCGTCGAGGTCCCGGCGGGCACCCCGTTCACCGCCGTCGAGAGCGCCGTATGGCAGGCGGTGACGGAGGCCAGGCACCGCGAGCTGACCCGGCTCAGCGAGGCGCAGCGCGCACTGGCCGCGGCCGCCGCCCGCCCCGACCCGGCGGCCGCCGTGCTGCGCGCACTGGCCCGCCATGTTCACGGCTGGACCGCGCTGCTCGCCCCGGACGGCGCGGAACACGGCTCCGCCGGCCCCCGCCCCACCGCCTCCGTCCGGGCCGCGGCCGGCCGTCTCGCGCAGGTCGTCGGCACGGGCGGCCCGTCCTCGGCCACCGACACCCTCCCCGGCAGCTCACTGTCCGCCTACGCCGCGACGGGACGCGCACCGGCCGGCCGGGCGCTCGCCCTCGTGGTCGCCGCGGATCCGCACGACCCGCCCGCACACGCCATCGCGGGCGTCGCCGCCGTACTCCTCTCGCTGATCACCGGCCGGGCCACCGACCACGGCCCGGCCGCCGCCGGGCAATCCGCGGCCCTGGTCCGGCTGCTCCTCGGCGCCCGCCCGTCCGATGTCGCCCCGCTCCTGGACTCTCCCCTCTGGACCGTCGTACACGCCGAACGCCGCCGTGACACCACGGAGTCGGCGGCCTCGCTGGCCGTCGCGCTGGGCACCTCACTCGTCGCCCCGGACGCAGGAGCCGGGCCGGCCACGAGCCCCGCGGGGCACCCCGGCGGCGGCCCCGCCCTGCGCGCCCTGGTCCCCGCCGGTCAGGAGATCACCGCGCACCCCGGCTGGACGCTCGGCATCAGCGAACCCGCCCCCGTCCCGGAACTGCCGGCCGCCGACCGGCATGCCGCCTCCGCGCTGCGCCGTGCCCTCGCCGGCCGCGCCGCCCTGGTACGCCATCGCACCCCTGGCCCCCACAGCATCACCTCGCTCGTCGCCCCCACGGACGCCCGGCAGCACGCCCAGGCCCTGCTCGCCCCGCTGGCCGACTCCCCGCCTCTCCTCGCCACCCTCCACAACTGGCTCTCTCTGCACGGCAGTTGGGACCGCACCGCGACCGCCCTCGGCATCCACCGCAACACCGTCCGCCAGCGCATCACCCGTATCGCCGGCCTCCTCGACAGCGATCTGGACGACCCCGACGTCCGCATGGAGCTGTGGTTCGCCCTCCGTTCGCTCGACCGGGACACGCCACCGGCCTGACGGCGAGCGGGACCCTCAGCGGCCTGTCCCCGAACGCGAGCCTCACCCGCCGGAAGACGCGGAGCGGCGAGGGACCACGGGCCACGGCCGGCGGACGCGGAGCGGCGAAGGGCCGCCGGGCCGCATCCGCCGCCGACCGCTCGGTGACACCCTTGTGACAGTCAACGCCTTGAGGAAATCGGGTAGTACGCCACTAAACTTTGCCGAGTCGTGCCGTACGTGACGCCAGCATCGGAACGGGGGAAGGCGTGGCCGGAGAGGGATTGCAAGCAGATATACCGTCGCTGAAGTCCGGTGGCAAAGACTTCACCAGCGTCGGGCAGCGCTACCAATCCGCGGTGGAGAAACTCAAGAACGCGCTGACCGGCCTGGAGGGCCAGGACACCCCGCCATGGGGCGATGACGACATCGGCGAGAAGTTCGGCGTGGTCTACGAGGGCCTGCGGGACGGCATGTACGAATCGATGGGGCATCTGGCCGCCAAGCTCCAGGAGATCGGCGGCGCCCTGAACACCATGGCCGACAACCACCAGGCCGACGAGGACTTCAACGATTCGCTGATGAAACAGCACGTCGCCAACGCCGAGGCCGAGGGCCAGAAGATCGTCGCCCTCAAGGCACCCCAGACCTGATTAGCAGTCAGTTCTCCTTTTCCGCAACGGTCATCATCGCTTCATTGTTTTACGGGGGATGGAAGCCATGTCGCTCATGCTGCCGGACTGGCTCGAGTGGGTCCTCGAAATGCTCGGCTACGACTGGCCGACGGGCGACGAGGACAAGATGAACGAGTCCGCCGACCGATGGCGGGACTTCGCGAACGCCGTCGAGCAGCTGCAGTCCGAGGGCGTCTCGGCCGCCGGCAACGTGCTGTCGGCCAACTCCGGCGACAGCATCGACGGCTTCAGCAAGACCTGGGAGAAGTTCTCCGGCAGCGGCTCCGGCTACCTCGACGATGCCCGTACGGCCGCCGAGCTCATCGCCTTCGCGCTGAACGCCGGCTCCGTGGTCATCATCGGGATGAAAGTCGCGGTGATCGCCCAGTTGGCGATCCTTGCGGCAGAGATCATCGCAGCTCAGGCAGCGGCTCCGTTCACCCTCGGCCTGTCCGAAATCGGGGCCGCCGGCGCCACCCAGGCCACTCGTCTGATCGTCCGCCGCATCCTGAAGGAAGCGCGCGAGGCCCTGGTCGAGGCGATCGTCGAGACGGTCAAGGAGCCCGCCGTCTCCGCGCTGGAGGCCATGATCTCCGATGCCATCGCCCAGGGCATGAACATGAACTTCGGGGCCCAGCAGGGCTTCGACGTCGGCCGCAGCGCCAAGACCGGTGCCGAGGCCGGGGTGGACGCGCTCAAGAACTCCGGCCAGACGTTCACCGAGTCCCTGCGCGACGGCGCGGGCGCCAAGGCCGGCCACCATGCCCGCAGCGGCCTCGATCACGCCGCAGGGCGGGGCGGGAGTGACCACGGCGGCGAGGACAGCGGCGGAAACAGCGGGAGTTCGAGCGAATCCAGCGGGTCCGGAAGCGGGAACAGCTCCGAGAGCGGAAGCGGGAGCGGCTCCGGCAGCGGGGACGGTGCGGGCTCCGGCAGCGGGTCGGGGTCCGGTGACGGAAGCGGCAGTGGGTCCGGAAGCGGTTCCGACGGCGGCGGGTCCGGCACCGACAGCGGTTCGGGGACCGGGTCGGGATCCGGATCCGGGTCGGGGTCCGGTGAGTCGAGCGGCGGCGGAAACGGTACGGGCACGGGGGCCGGGAGCGGCGGCCCGTCGCACTCCCCCCGCCCGATGAGCGACTCCGGCGCGGGCTCCGGCAGCGACCCCTCCACCACCCCTGACAGCTCCACCCCAGGCCCGGACGGCAACCGCAACACCCCCCAGGCCCAGCCCCTGCCACCCCCGGACCAGCGCACCGCCTTCGACGAGGGCTACACCGGCGACAGCAGCCACAACCCGTACGGGGGCTCCACCACTCCGGACTCCGGACCCACCCCGGACTCGGGCAACACCCCCAGCTCGGGCGGCCCCACGTCGGACACCGGCGGCGGCCCCACCCACGATTCGGGCGGCCCCTCCCACGACTCCGGCGGTCCCACCCCGGATGCCTCCCGCCCGGACACGGACTCGACGAGCACCCACCCCACCCCGGACAACACCCCGGACGGCGCGCGCCCGGACGCCGTCAGCACCCACCCCACACCCGACAACACCCCTGACTCGGCGCGTCCCGACACCGGCTCCATCAGCACCCAGCCGGCCCCGGGCCCGTCCTTGCACCCGGACGCCGCACCGACCCCCGACTCGGGGACGAACCCTGACTCCGGCCCCGCCCCGGACCACTCGTCCGCCGGCCCGGCCCCCGACCACTCGGCCACCGGCCCGGCCCCGGACCACTCGTCCGCCGACCGGCCCAACTCCCCCACCCCCGACGGGCCTTCCCACCCGGACACGACCCCGTCGCCGCAGCAGTCGTCGCCCTCCCCCGACCCGGTGGCCGGCAACCCGCCCACCAACACCGACACCTCGCACTACGGCGATGGCAACAACAGCGGCAACAACGGCTCCCAGAACGCGGACGACTCCCACACCGCCGGCGGACGCCCCGCGACACCACACCTGCCCTCCCAGGGCGCCCCCGTGCAGCATTCCTCCTCCGGCCCGCCCGTCGGGCAGCGCGACCCGTCCCCCGGCGACCCCATGCCGCACGCCCGGGATGACGACGACACCACCGTCACCACCCAGTCCGCCGGCACCATGACGGCACCGCCGCCGACCCAGCACACGGCGGACCCCGGCGCCGGCACGCCCGCCACACCGCAGCAGTCGCCCCAGAACACCCCACAGACGCCCGGCCCGATGATGGGTGTGCCCACTGCCATGCCCTCGCAGGGCGGCCCGGCAACGCCCAACGCCGCCCCGCCACGCGGCGGCACACCGTCCAACGGAAACGCCTCCGCCCCCTCCAACCGCCGCCCCGACGGCTCCCAGGCAATCCGCGACGCCACACAACAGCGCCGCCCCGAGTCGCCTCCGTACAACCCGCGTCTGGACGGCCCCCGCCCCACCACGGCCTCACCGGGCCCGAACCGCCGCCCCGACGGCTCCCAGGCGATCCACGACGCCACACAACAGCGCCGCCCCGAACCCCCTCCGCACAACCCGCGCCTGGACGGCCCCCGCCCCGACCAAAGCGGCCAGAACCAACCGAACCCACAGGGCGGCCAGACACCCCAGGGCCAGAACCCGCCACCCCAGCCAAACCAGTCGAACCCGTCTAACCCGTCGACCCCGTCGAACCAACACCCGGACCAGACCCAGGCCGTACGCCCGGACCGGAGCCAGCCGCAACAGTCCCCACAGAACCAACAGGGCCCGCGCCCCGACCAGGCCCAACCGGTACGCCCGGACAACACCCGACCCGACCAAACCCAACCCGTACGTCCGGACAACACCCGACCCGACAACACCCAGCCCATACGCCCGGACCAGCAACACCCCCGGAACCAGCGCCCGGACACCACCAGGCCGGACACCACGCGCCCGGACACCACCCGACCCGACACCACACGGCCGGACACCACCCGCCCCGACACACCCCGCCCCGACCAGTCACGTCCCCGCCCGGATGCGACCCGTCCGGACGACCCGCGCAATCCCCGGGACCAGCGCCCCGACCCCCGCCTGCAGCGCCCCGATCAGGCCCAGCCGCGCCCGGACGCCACCCGCCCGGATACCCAGCGTCCCCCGCAGCAGCAACAGCACGACCCCAACCAACAGCGGCCGCAGCAACAGCCACACGACCCCAACCAGCGGCCGCAGCAACAGCCACAGCAACAACAGCCCCACCGCCCGGACCCGCGCCAACAGCAGCCTCAGCAACAGCCGACGCAGCAGCCCCACCGTCCGGACCCTCGTCAGCAGCCGACGCTCCAGAGTCACCAGCCGCAGCCGACGAACCAGCAACACCCGCAGCATCAGAACCACCCCCAGAACCAACCGCAGAACCAGCAGCAAAACCCCCAGCAGCAGCCGCAGCACCAGGCTCCGAATCAGCACCACAACCAGCAGCCCGAACACCACCAGCAGCAGCAGCCACCACACCAGCAGCAGCCGACGCCCCAGCACCCCCCGCGGCCGAACCTGAACGACGTGCGGGCGAGCCTCAACCACCAGCCCAGCGGCCTGTATTCGCCGTTCCCGCACGACCAGCAGGCGCTGGAGCACAATTTCCCGCGCAATCCGGACGGCAGCCCGCAGCGCCACGCGGACCCCTTCCAGCCCTGGTCCCGCTTCCAGAACGACGGCGGTCCGACCGTCCCGGGACGCTCCAACAACTGCGCCGACTGCACCCGCTCGTTCATGGAGTCCTGGTACGGCAACCCGCAGGTGTCCGCACCACGCACCTACGACAACGACGGCCACGGCGGCCTGGACCGGGTCAGCGGCGAACGCAACGGCACCCACAACATCCAGAACTGGGCCGGCACCAGCTTCCGTAACTCCGGCCGGAACGCGCAGGACAGCTACCAGCACATCGCCGATGAACTCCGCCAGTCCGGCCACGGCTCGGCCGCCGCGGTCCTCGTCACCTGGCCCAAGAACCCCGACGGCTCCGGCGGCGGCGCCCACGTCTTCAACGCCGTCAACCACAACGGCCGCGTCGTCTGGGTGGACAGCCAGACCGGCCAGATCAGCCAGCAGCCCATTCACACCAACGCCGACGGTGTGTGGCATCTGACCCTCGACGCCGACCGCAAGCCCTTCGATCCCGCGGCCAACCAGAACCAACAGCCCCACCAGAATCAGAACCCCCAGCAGGCACAGCACCAGAGCCAGAACCCCCAGCAGGGGCAGCACCAGAACCCCCAGCACAACCAGGGCCCGACTCAGCACCAGCCCCAAAACCCGCAGCACAACCAGCAGTTGCAGAACCACCCGCAGCAGCAACAGCCGAACCAGCACAACCCGCAGAATCCACAGAACCCCCAGAATCCGCAGAACCCGCAGCACAATCCCCACCAGCAGCAACAGCAGAACGCCCCCGGCCCGCACCCCGCCGGCACCGACACCACCCCCGAGTCCCACTCCGATCGTCCGGAGCAGCACGCGCCGGCCGACCCGTCGCCCTCCCACAGCCCGGACCACACCACCCCGGACGCCCCGTCCTCCTCCCACAGCCCGGACCACACCACCCCGGACAACCCCACAGACACCGACCGCCGCCCCCCGGAGAACCCCTCAGGCACCGACAGTCACCACCCGCCCTCCGACCCCTCGGGTACCAAGCGGCCGGCTGACGACGAAGAGGCGCACGGGGACGCGAAGCGGCCCCGGACCGACGAGGAGCACGCCGGCGGCCCGGAGGGGACGGCGCACGACCCGAGCGGCACCGAGGACAAGGACCACGACCGGTCCGAGGGGGACACGGAGCACGAGGCCCGGGACCACGCGCCCGATCCGGACTCCCCGCAGACCGCCGACCATCTCGATCGAGGGCTGTTGCCCGAAGCCGCCCAGGCCGATCTGCGCACCACGCACGAAGTCCGTCCGGTCGACCTGGAGCCCGTCTACAACAATCTGCAGAATTGGGGTGAGCAGGGGCTGCTCCCCTCGCTCTTCGCGCGGGCCGCCCACCCCGAAGGAATCAGCAAGCAGACCCTCGTCGACACCCTCGGATCCGACTTCACCGATCTCACCAGGGGGCAGCAGGGGGCCGTGGTGGCGGCGCTCACCCGCCTCTCCCTCGACTTCCACCGAGGGCATGCGGTCGGCGCGCTCGATCCTCAGGCGGACAACCGGCACCACCCGGCCGTTCACGATCCCGGCTACCACAACGACCCGCCCAAGCGGCAGCGGTTCCTGGACAACCTGCAAAAGCTCTCCGACAACATGGAGGCGACGGGCCACCACAACGCCGCGACCTATTACCACGCGACGCAGCGGCCCAATCGATCCGAAAACGACCTGCAGAATCACATGACTGCGGACGATTTCAAGCAGCTCCTGGACCGGAACAAGGGCGACTGGTCGAAGCGGAACTTCGCCAGCCTCGAAGTGTTCGATCCGTCCATCAATGGAAATCGCTACATTTCAGACAGCTCGCTCCCCATGGGCACCCAATGGGGCGGCGGAGTTCACTCCGAGCCGCATGTGGTCGACTACATGAAGTCCGTGAACGAGGAGCGGGCGGCGAGGAATGAGCCACCGCTCAAACCCGTCAGCCTCTACACGGAGCGCGAGCCTTGCGGTTCCATCAGCGGCAACGACTGCTCCGGGTATCTGCAAAGGGAACTCGGCGACGACGTCAAAATCTATTACGGGACGGGATTCCGTCAGGGAGATCCCGAGAACGTCGACGAAATGGTCGAGAGGGACGGCGGAAGGCAAGGGGTCAGGAAGGCGAGGCAACTTGCCATGGCCGGCTTCAAACGGGATTCGAGCGCCTATGTCAATAAACTGCGGGGCATCTGGGGAGACTTGGCACGCGGCGGACACCTCTCCTAGGATGACGGGCTCCATGACCTCCGCGGAAAGGGTGTCGTCTCGTGCCTGATGGTGAGGGCTCCAGCGAATCCGTCCTCAGGAATTGGCTGGACCGCCCGGACGGAAAGCGGCGCAGGCTCATCGTCACCGGCGCCCCCGGCAGCGGAAAGACCAACTGGCTCGGCGAGACGGCACATCGGACCCCGGACGCCCTGTTCGTGGACTGCCGTGGAATGTCGGCCGAATCGGTGGCTCTGCGAATTCAGCAGGAAACCTCCACCGGGCCGGCGCCACACGGAGACCGTCGCGGCCAGTCGCGGCTGTATGAAGACCCGCGCGGTCGGCACGTCATTTTCCTGGCCAATGCCCAATGGGCGGGCGAGACCTTTCACTCCACGGAGCCGCAACGTCTGGCCGGCAGTCTTTCCTTCGCACTGACCGGCGCCTACAACGCCGATATCCGGCTGGTGATGGAGTGGGACGCGGCGCGCATGGGGGCTCCTTGGCCCCGCGACATCGAGATTTCTCCCACCGGCACCGGGACCGGCACCGGGGCCGGGACCGCCGTCGGGGACCAGTCACCGCTCCTGTCCCGGCTGAGCGAGGACGCCTCGACCGCCCTCACCGCTCTTTCCTGGTCCGAAGTCCCCGAAACTCCCCTCCCGGTATGGGAGTTGCTCTGCCGGGCCATCGGCGGCTCCCGCGCCCGTATCGAGATCCCCGCGGTGCTCACGGAACTGACGGACGTGGTGCGCGTGACCGATCACGGGACTCCCGAGGAGCGCCTCTCCTTCCTCGACCCCTCGGTCGCACACACCCTCCGCTCGGAGCGGCCGGCCACGGCGGACACCTTCCGCCGCATCGCGACGGCGCTCCGCTCGGCACTGTCCGAGGACGGCCGCCCCTGGCCCGAGCGTGGCCCGGCCGCCCGGTACGCGGCCAAGACACTGCCCGTGTATGCCGCGTTGGCCGGCGAGCTGACCGACACCCTGGAGGACGGGTTCGCCCTGGCGCATTGTGAGCCCCGTGTCCTCTGGGACGCGCTGGCGCAGGCCTTTCCCGACGGCGTTCCCCAGGGGAGCGTCGCGGCCGATGTGCGGCTCCTCCAGGGGCAGGGAATCGACCCCGGAGACCAGGGCGAATGGGTTGCCTGGCTGCACCACGCCGCACTGAGCGCGAACCGTCCCGCACTGGCCGATGAACTCGCCGGCGCCGGCGTCGGCATGCCCTGGCGCACCCTCTGGTCACGATGGCGCCCCGGCGGCGTGTTCGGCGCCCTCCCCGGCGAAGCGGGGCGCATCGACGAGTTGGGCTTCGTGGTCGATGACGACGGTGCCCGCCTGGTGACCGGCCGGGACACCACGGTCGACAAGGCGGCCGACCCCGACTACGCGTATGTCCGCCGGGAGTGGGACCCCGCCACGGGTGACCCGGCCACCCCGGGGGAATCCGTTCCCGAGCCGCTGGGAGAGGCGGAGTGGTGCGCCGAGGACCGGATTCCGCCGGATATGCCGGTGGTGTTCGCGCAGCACGCGGAGACCGGATGGGAGGTGTACGGGTCGGCTCCGACCGTACCGCCGCGCTGTCCGGTCGCCGTCACCCAGGCCGTCAGCGTCGGCCGTACCTGGTGGCTGGCGGGGGCGGGCGGACTGTGCGCCGTCACGGGGGCCGGCGACAGCCTCTCGGGGCTGCCCCTGTGGCACGAGGAGCCGCTGCTGCCCACCCACTCCCGTGCCGCGCTCTGGGAGATGCCGGACATCCCCGCCGCGGCAGCGCCCGGAGGTTCCGGTGATGCGGTCACCCGGCAGTGGCTGGAGGAGACGTTCGGCCCGGGCGCCTGCCGGGCCCTGCCCGACAGCGCGGTACCGGCGGGGGTGGCCGATGCCGCGGCGCGGCGTTTTCTGACCGAGGTCGGCGTGCCCGTGGTGTCGGGCTTCCTGCACCTGATCACGGACCCGCCGTCCTCCGACGGCCTGGCGGAGGTTCCCTGGCCGGCGGACTCGTCCTCCGCTCCGCCCACCGGCGGTCCGTTCTACGACCTCGGCTTCTGGATGTATTCGAGGCTGCTGTTGGACGGCGGCTCCGGGCAGGTGCTGCGCGACGGCACGGGCGGCATGGACTCGCTCCTGGCGGGCCGCAGCCTCGCGCAGTTCTTCTCCCTGGTCAGGCTCTTCGACGCATATCGCCGGAGTCCCTTCCCCTGCCCCCTGGACCGTCAGGACGCCAGAGCCGGCCTCCACGCGTGGTGTCAGCGGCTGGACCCCGAGGCCGCGGACGGTCCGCTGTGGCGGACGATTCTGGAGGAGGGCTACCCCTTCGAAGACGGCACGTGGGACCTGGCGTCGTACGACGGCTGGTTCATCGAGTAGCCGCGTCCGGCCCCGGGAAAGGGACGCCCGGCCCGCCACGGTGTCCGTGGCGGGCCGGGCGTCGTCGACTGCTGCCGCTGTCGGCCCTGCGGGGCCGCGCGGTGCCTACTGGCCCTGCCGGGCCGCCGCGATCTGCCGCGACATGATCGTCGTCAGCTCGTACGCGGTGTGGGAGGCGGCCACGCAGGTGATCTCCGCGTGGTCGTACGCCGGGGCGACCTCGACGACGTCCGCCGAGACCAGGTTGCACGACGACAGCCCGCGCACGATCTCCAGCAGCTCGCGGGAGGTGAGACCGCCGGCCTCGGGGGTGCCGGTGCCGGGGGCGTGGGCCGGGTCCAGGACGTCGATGTCGATGGAGATGTACAGCGGGCGGTCGCCGATGCGCTGGCGGAGCTGGTCGGCGACCTCGTCGACGCCGCGGCGCATGACGTCGGCGGAGGTGACGATGCCGAAGCCCATCTTCTCGTCGTCGTCGAGGTCCTTCTTGCCGTAGAGCGGACCGCGGGTGCCGACGTGGGAGAGCGCGGAGGTGTCGAGGATGCCCTCCTCGACGGCGCGGCGGAAGGGGGTGCCGTGGGTGTACTCGGCGCCGAAGTAGGTGTCCCAGGTGTCCAGATGGGCGTCGAAGTGCAGCAGCGCGACCGGGCCGTGCTTCTTGGCGACCGAGCGGAGGAGGGGGAGGGCGATGGTGTGGTCGCCGCCGAGGGTCATCATGCGGGCGCCGCCGGCGAGCAGGTCGTCCGCCGCGGCCTCGACCGTCTCCACGGCCTCGTTGATGTTGAAGGGGTTGGCCGCGATGTCACCGGCGTCGGCCACCTGCGCGAGCGCGAAGGGCGACGCGTCCTGGGCCGGGTTGTAGGGGCGCAGAAGGCGGGACGCCTCGCGGATGGCGTTGCCGCCGAAGCGGGCTCCGGGGCGGTAGGAGACGCCGGTGTCGAAGGGGACACCGACGACGGCCACATCGGCCCGGCCGCCGACCTCGTCGAGGCGGGGCAGTCGGGCGAAGGTCGCCGGCCCGGCGAAACGCGGGATGCGGGAGGAGTCGACGGGGCCCACGGGCCCGTTGGATGCGCTGGCTGCGGTGGTCATGAGGTGAGAGTAGGGACGGCCGGGCGCGTGGCACATGGACATTTGCGGCGATGAGGCCCGGTGCGTTGGACGTTTTGGCCAGGGGGCCCGGGGACACCGGACAGGCGGCGGCCAGGTCTTTTCCCGGCTCTCGGCGTCCGCACCGCGGTGCCACCGCTCCGGCATCCGCACCCCGGTGTCCGGGCTGCGGAACTCCACCGCCCCGGAACAGGCGTACGGGCACAATGGGCGCTATGCCGATAGCCTCCGCAGCCGCTGCCCCCTCGCGCGCCGAACTCGTCGATCATCTCGTACGGACCCGGATCGCCGGTGAGGTCGCCACTCCCCGCGAGAACAACCTCTCCCACTACCGCAGACTCGCCAACGGCGAGCGCTATTACTGGTTCGGCCTGGAGTTCGGCGATCGCTGGACGGACGAGCAGGACGTGCTGGCCGTGATGGCGGAGCGCTGCGGGGTGAACGACGATCCGCACCACCGGCAGGGGCAGGACACCATCGATCCCGAGCTCACGGTGGAGGCGCTGGACCGTGCGGCAGCGGTGCTGCGCAAGGCGGCGGCCGACGGGCAGCGGGTGCTGTTCGCGACCGGTCACCCGGGCGGGCTGCTCGATGTGCACCGGGCCACGGCCGAGGCGCTGCGCGCCCAGGGCTGCGAGATCGTGGTCATCCCGGACGGACTGCGGGCGGACGACGGAATGGTCTTCCAGTTCGGCGAGGTGGCGATGCTGGAGCGCGGCGCGACGCTGTGGCACACCCACTCCCCCGAGCCGATGGCCGCGATCCTGGACGGGCTGGAGCGCGAAGGGCGGCCGCTGCCGGATCTGGTGATGGCCGACCACGGCTGGGCGGGCTGCGCCGGCCAGCGCGGTATCGACGCGGTGGGCTTCGCTGACTCCAACGACCCGGCGTTGTTCCTGGGCGAGGCCGAGGGCACGGTCCAGGTGACGATCCCGCTCGACGACCATGTCCTGAGCCCGCGCCACTACGACCCGCTGACCGCCTATCTGCTGGACGCGGCCGGGCTGCGCTGAGCGCCCCGCTCCGCCGGCGCCCGGCCCCGAGGGCCTGCGGCGCCCGGCACGGCAGGCTGATCCACGGGGACCGGACAGACCACGCGACGGGTCCACGCAGCGGATGCCGCGCGGACCGTCAACGGAAGCATCGGCCGGGATCCTCCGAGCGGCCGGTGGTGGCGCAGCACTCGACCTCGCCCGTTGCCGTGGCGGGGGCCGTCCGCCGCCGCCCTCACGATCCGCCGGACCCGCCCCGGTCCCGCGGCACCCGGATGACGCCCTCCTGGATCACCGAGACCACCAGCTGTCCGTCGGCCGTGAAGATCCGGCCCTTGCCCAGCCCCCGGCCGCCCTGGGCGGTGGGTGACTCCTGGTCGTAGAGCAGCCAGTCGTCGGCGCGCACCGGACGGTGGAACCACATCGCGTGGTCCAGGCTCGCGCCGACCACATCGCCGACCGCCCAGCCGCCCCGGCCGTGCGCGAGCAGGATCGAGTCCAGCAAGGTCATGTCGGAGACATAGGTGACCAGGCAGATGTCCAGCAGGGGGCGGGTGACGGTGTCACCGCAGCCGGCGCCGTCGGCGAGCGCCTTGTCCAGGTCGCCGTTCGTACGGAACCACACCTGCGAGCGGGGCTCGCGTACCTGGCCGACGGTGCCGAACGGCGGCTCGTCCACGTACCGCAGATCGATCGCGGCCCGCGCCTCCAGCAGCCGTTCGGTGACACCCGGATCGACGAACCGGTCCGCGTGGCGCGGCAGCATCTCGGCGGCCGTGGGCAGGGCCAGCGGGTCCGGTGCCGGTGGCATCGGCTCCTGGTGTTCCAGGCCGTCCTCATGGACCTGGAAGGAGGCCGAGAGGTGGAAGATCGGCTGGCCGTGCTGGACGGCGACGACCCGTCGGGTGGTGAAGGACCGGCCGTCGCGGATCCGGTCGACGGTGTAGATGATGGGCGCACCGGGGTCGCCGGGGCGCAGGAAGTACGCGTGCAGGGAGTGCGGCGGACGGTCGGCGGGGACCGTCCGGCCGGCCGCGACCAGGGCCTGGGCGGCGACCTGGCCGCCGAAGACCCGGGGGACGACCGCCGCGCGGCTCTGGCCGCGGAAGATGTCCTGCTCGATCCGCTCCAGGGCGAGCAGATCGAGCAGGGACAGGAGTGCGTCGTTCACGTGCGTGTGGCCCTTACGGCCTAGAGGCCCATGGACTTGGCGATGATCATCTTCATGACCTCGCTGGTGCCGCCGTAGATGCGGTTGACGCGGTTGTCGGCGTACAGGCGGGCGATCGGGTACTCGTTCATGAAGCCGTAACCGCCGTGCAGCTGGAGGCACTTGTCGATCACGCGGTGCGCGACCTCGGTGCAGAACAGCTTGGCGGAGGCGGCCTCGGCCGGGCTCAGCTCGCCGGCGTCCAGGGCCTCCAGGGCGCGGTCGGCGACGGCCTCGGCCGCGTCCACCTCGGCCTGGCAGCCGGCCAGTTCGAACTTGGTGTTCTGGAAGGCGGCGACGGGCTTGCCGAAGACGGTGCGCTCCTGCACGTACTCCTTGGCGAACCGGACGGCGGCCTTGGCCTGGGCGTAGGCGCCGAAGGCGATGCCCCAGCGCTCGGACGCGAGGTTCAGGCCCAGGTAGGCGAAGCCCTTGTTCTCCTCGCCCAGCAGGTCGTCGACCGGGACCTTGACGTCGACGAAGGCCAGCTCGGCGGTGTCGGAGACCTTCAGGCCGAGCTTGTCCAGCTTGCGGCCGACGGAGTAGCCCTCGGACTTGGTGTCCACGGCGAAGAGCGAGATGCCGTGGCGGCGGTCGTCCTCGCGGGGGGCGGCGGTGCGGGCGCAGACGATGACGCGGTCGGCGTGCACACCGCCGGTGATGAAGGTCTTGGCGCCGTTGAGGACGTAGTGCGTGCCGTCGTCCGACAGCTTCGCGGTGGTCTTCATGCCCGCGAGGTCGGAGCCGGTGCCCGGCTCGGTCATCGCGAGCGCCCACATCTCCTCGCCGCTGACGAAGTTCGGCAGGTAGCGCTTCTTCTGCTCGTCGGTGGCGAGCATCTGGATGTACGGCAGACCGAGCAGCACGTGCACGCCGGAGCCGCCGAAGGAGACGCCCGCGCGGGAGGTCTCCTCGTACATCACGGCCTCGAACTTGTGCGAGTCGATGCCGGCGCCGCCGTACTCCTCGGGGACACGGATACCGAAGACGCCCAGTTCGGCGAGCTTGTAGTAGAAGTCGCGCGGGGCCTGGCCGGCGGCGAACCACTCGTCGTGCACAGGGACGACCTCGGCCTCGATGAAGGCGCGTATCGTCTCGCGGAACGCCTCGTGATCCTCGTTGAACACCGTACGGCGCATTGCTACGTCGCCTCCTCCATGTCGCCGGACCAAGCGCATGGCTAAGCGCTTGCTCAGCGAAAGCTACCGGCCAGTCACCTAGGCTGTCCAGAGGTCAACGAAAACCTGTGCGGCCCAGGACCCGGCTCACGCGCCCGGCACCGCCGCCGCCATGGACTCCCCCGCCGCCGCGTCGGCCGCCGCCTCCCCGGCCGCCGCGCCGAACGCTCCCAGTGCCAGCCGGTGCAGCAGTTCCGCCATCTCCGTACGCCCCGGGAGGGCGCCCGGACGGCCGAGGTGCGGGGTGGAGTTGAGCAGCCCGAAGACGGCGTGCACCGCGGCGCGGGCCTGGGATTCGGAGGGGGCCGGGTGGACCCGGCGGACCACCTCCACCCACAGCTCCACATACTGCCGCTGGAGCCGGCGGACCCGCTTGCGGTCGGCCTCCCGCAGCCGGTCCAGCTCACGGTCGTGCAGGGTGATCAGCGGCCGGTCGTCCAGCGCGAAGTCGATATGGCCGTCGATCAGCGCACACAGCACCGCCTCCGGGCTCTCCCCGCCCTCCGCCACCCGCATCCGGCCGCCGTCGAGCAGCCGCTCACTGATTCCGACCAGCAGTTCGGCGAGCATCGCGTCCTTGCCGGCGAAGTGCCGGTAGAGGCCGGGGCCGGAGATGCCCACGGCCGCCCCTATCTCGTCCACGCCGACGCCATGGAAGCCGCGCTCCGCGAAGAGCCGGGCCGCCTCCTTGAGGATCTGCTCACGGCGGCTGGTCGGGGCGGAGTCCTGCGCATTACTCATGCCGTCGATTGTAGACAGCCGGGTTAGTGCTCGTTAACCTGAAGGCAATGAGGTTAACGCCCATTAACCCGGATGGCCCGGCAGCCGCGGACCGCGGCACCGGGACAGCTGACCGAGCAAGGGGGCTCGTCTTGATGGAGCAGGCACCGGTGCTGGGGAGCGCCGCCGATCCGGCGTCCGACTCCTGGCGGGCCAACGAGGCCGCGCACCGCGAGCTGGCCGCACAGCTGCGCGAGAAGCTCGCGGCGGCCCGGCTGGGGGGCGGCGAGAAGGCCAGGGCGCGGCACACCGCGCGCGGCAAGCTGCTGCCCCGCGACCGGGTGGACGCCCTGCTGGACCCCGGCTCCCCGTTCCTGGAGCTGGCGCCGCTGGCCGCGGAGGGGATGTACGGCGGGGCCGCGCCGGCCGCCGGGGTGATCGCCGGCATCGGCCGGGTCTCCGGCCGCGAGACGGTGATCGTCGCCAATGACGCCACGGTCAAGGGCGGTACGTACTACCCGATGACGGTCAAGAAGCATCTGCGGGCGCAGGAGATCGCCCTGGAGAACCGGCTGCCCTGCCTGTACCTCGTGGACTCCGGCGGTGCCTTCCTGCCGATGCAGGACGAGGTCTTCCCCGACCGGGAGCACTTCGGGCGGATCTTCTACAACCAGGCCCGGATGTCCGGCGCCGGTATCCCGCAGATCGCCGCCGTCCTCGGTTCCTGCACGGCGGGCGGCGCCTATGTCCCGGCCATGAGCGACGAGGCAGTGATCGTCCGCAACCAGGGCACGATCTTCCTGGGCGGACCGCCGCTGGTGAAGGCCGCCACCGGCGAGGTCGTCACGGCCGAGGAACTGGGCGGCGGCGAGGTGCACGCCAAGACCTCCGGCGTCACCGACCATCTCGCCGAGGACGACGCCCATGCGCTGCGCCTGGTGCGCAGCATCGTCTCCACCCTCGGCGAGCGCGAGCCGCTCCCGTGGACCGTACGGACTGTCGAGGAGCCGAAGGCCGACCCGGCCGGTCTGTACGGCATGGTGCCCGCCGACTCCCGCACGCCCTATGACGTCCGGGAGGTGATCGCGCGGCTCGTGGACGGCTCCCGCTTCGCGGAGTTCAAGGCGGAGTACGGCACGACACTGGTCACCGGCTTCGCCCATCTCCACGGCCACCCCGTCGGCATCGTCGCCAACAACGGCATCCTGTTCTCCGAATCGGCCCAGAAGGGCGCCCACTTCATCGAGCTGTGCGACCAGCGCGGTATCCCGCTGCTGTTCCTGCAGAACATCTCCGGCTTCATGGTCGGCCGCTCGTACGAGGCCGGCGGTATCGCCAAGCACGGCGCGAAGATGGTGACGGCGGTGGCCTGCACCCGCGTGCCCAAGCTGACGGTCGTCATCGGCGGCTCCTACGGGGCGGGCAACTACTCCATGTGCGGCCGGGCCTACTCCCCCCGCTTCCTGTGGATGTGGCCGAACGCCAAGATCTCGGTGATGGGCGGCGAACAGGCCGCCTCCGTCCTCGCGACCGTCAAGCGCGACCAGCTCGAAGCGCACGGCGAGGAGTGGAGCGCCGAGGAGGAGGCCGCGTTCAAGGCGCCGGTCCGCGAGCAGTACGAGAGCCAGGGCAACGCCTACTACGCGACCGCGCGGCTGTGGGACGACGGCGTGATCGACCCGCTGGAGACCCGGCAGGTGCTGGGACTGGCGCTGACCGCCTGTGCCAACGCACCGCTTCCCCAGAAGGACAGCACCGCGCCCGGCTACGGCGTCTTCCGGATGTGAGAGGGATGTCCCCAGCAATGGCCACCAATTTCGACACCGTGCTCATCGCCAACCGAGGCGAGATCGCGGTCCGTGTCATCCGTACGCTGCGCGCCCTCGGCATCCGCTCGGTCGCCGTCTTCAGCGATGCGGACGCCGATGCCCGCCATGTCCGCGAGGCCGACACGGCCGTACGGATCGGTCCGGCCCCGGCCGCCGAGAGCTATCTGTCCGTGGAGCGGCTGCTGGACGCGGCCGCCCGGACCGGTGCGCAGGCGGTCCACCCGGGCTATGGCTTCCTCGCCGAGAACGCCGCCTTCGCCCGCGCCTGCGCGGACGCCGGGCTGGTCTTCATCGGGCCGTCCGCCGAGGCCATCGAGCTGATGGGCGACAAGATCCGGGCCAAGGAGACGGTGCGGGAGGCCGGTGTCCCGGTCGTCCCCGGCTCCTCGGGCAGCGGCCTGGACGACGGCCAACTGGCCGCTGCGGCACGGGAGATCGGCATGCCGGTGCTGCTCAAGCCGTCCGCGGGCGGCGGCGGCAAGGGCATGCGGCTGGTCCGTGACGAGGCGCTGCTGGCCGACGAGATCGCCGCCGCCCGCCGCGAGGCCCGCTCCTCCTTCGGCGATGACACCCTCCTCGTCGAGCGCTGGATCGACCGGCCCCGGCACATCGAGATCCAGGTGCTGGCGGACGGCCACGGCAAGGTGATCCACCTCGGCGAGCGCGAGTGCTCCCTGCAGCGCCGCCACCAGAAGGTCATCGAGGAGGCCCCCTCGGTCCTGCTGGACGAGGCGACCCGCGCCGCGATGGGCGAGGCGGCCGTGCAGGCGGCCCGCTCCTGCGGCTACCGCGGCGCCGGCACCGTCGAATTCATCGTCCCGGGCAAGGACCCGGCCTCGTACTACTTCATGGAGATGAACACCCGCCTCCAGGTCGAGCACCCGGTCACCGAACTCATCACCGGCATCGACCTGGTGGAGTGGCAGCTGCGGGTCGCGGCCGGCGAGCATCTCCCCTACGCCCAGGAGGACATCACCCTCACCGGGCACGCCATCGAGGCACGGATCTGTGCCGAGGACCCGGCCCGTGACTTCCTGCCGACCGGCGGCACGGTGCTGGCACTGCACGAGGTCCGGGGCGACGGGCTGCGCACGGACTCCGGTCTGTCCGAGGGCGTGGAGGTCGGCAGCCGCTACGACCCGATGCTGTCCAAGGTCATCGCCCATGGCCCGGACCGGGCGAGTGCGCTGCGCCGGCTCCGGGCCGCGCTGGCGGAGACGGTCACCCTCGGGGTGACCACCAACGCCGGTTTCCTGCGGCGGCTGCTGGCCCATCCGGACGTGGTGTCCGGCGAGCTGGACACCGGGCTGGTCGAGCGCGAGGCAGCCGGCCTGGTCGACGGCGAGGTGCCGGACGAGGTGTATGCGGCGGCCGCCGCGGTACGGCAGGCGGCCCTGGAGCCGGCGGTCGCCGACGGCGGCTGGCGCGACCCGTTCGCCGCGCCGAACGGCTTCCGTCTCGGCGGCGAGCCCGCCCCGGTCCGCCACTGGCTGCGGGTTCCGGGCCATGACCCGGTCGCCCACGACGTACGGCCGGGCACGGCGGCCGGGCAGGTCGCGCCGGACCGCGTACGGGTCACCGTCGACGGGGTGCTGCACACCTTCCGCCGCAGCGGCGACTGGCTCGGCCGGGACGGCGATTCCTGGCAGGTGACCTCGTACGACCCGGTGGCGGCGGCGCTGCGCGGGGCCGCCGGGGCACATGGCGCGGACACCCTGGCCGCCCCGATGCCGGGCACCGTCACCGTCGTCAAGGTGGCCGTCGGCGACGAGGTGGCCGCGGGCCAGGGCCTGCTGGTGGTCGAGGCGATGAAGATGGAACACGTCATCTCCGCACCGCACGCCGGCACCGTCACCGAACTGGACGTGACCGCGGGCAGCACCGTCGCCATGGACCAGATCCTGGCCGTCATCACCCCGCACGAGAACCCCGAAGAGGCCGCCGCGTCCGCGACGGCAGCCGAGGACGAGCAGGGGAGCGCCTCATGACCGCAGCCGGACTGCCGATGGAGGTCACCGCGGAGGGGCTGCCCACCCGCGTACGGATCCATGAGGTCGGCGCGCGCGACGGCCTGCAGAACGAGCAGACCGTCGTGCCCACGGAGGTCAAGGCCGAGTTCATCCACCGGCTCGCCGACGCGGGCCTGCCGACCGTCGAGGCCACCAGCTTCGTCCACCCCAAGTGGGTGCCCCAACTCGCCGATGCGGAGCAGCTGTTCCCGCAGCTGGGCGACATCGATCCGCACCGGCTCCCCGTACTGGTGCCCAACGAGCGCGGTCTGGACCGTGCGCTCGACCTGGGCGCCCGCCAGATCGCGGTGTTCGGCAGTGCCACCGAGTCGTTCGCCAAGGCCAACCTCAACCGCACGGTCGACGAGGCGCTGGCGATGTTCGCGCCGGTCGTCGCGCGGGCCAAGGACGCCAAGGTGCAGGTCCGCGGCTATCTCTCGATGTGCTTCGGCGACCCCTGGGAGGGCCCGGTGCCCATCGCGCAGACCGTCCGGGTCTGCCGGGCGCTGCTCGACCTGGGCTGCGACGAGCTGAGCCTGGGCGACACCATCGGCGTGGCCACCCCCGGCCATGTGCAGGCGCTGCTGGCCTCCCTCAACGAGGCGGGCGTCCCCACCTCCCGTATCGGTGTGCACTTCCACGACACCTACGGGCAGGCCCTCGCCAACACCTTCGCCGCGCTGCAGCACGGCATCACCACCATCGACGCCTCGGCGGGCGGCCTCGGCGGCTGCCCGTACGCCAAGAGCGCCACCGGCAACCTCGCCACCGAAGACCTCGTGTGGATGCTGCACGGCCTCGGCATCGAGACCGGGGTCGACCTGGACCGGCTGACCGCCACCAGCGTGTGGATGGCGGACGTCCTGGGCCGGCCGAGCCCCTCCCGCACCCTTCGCGCCCTCTCCCACAAGGAGTGACCCTCATGTCCCTTGACCACCGTCTCCCCGCCGAGCTGGAAGAACTCCGGCGTACGGTCGAGGCCTTCGCGCACGACGTCGTCGCCCCGAAGATCGGCGAGTACTACGAGCAGCATGCGTTCCCGTACGAGATCGTGCAGGAGATGGGCCGGATGGGCCTGTTCGGCCTGCCGTTCCCCGAGGAGTACGGCGGGATGGGCGGCGACTACCTCGCGCTCGGCATCGCCCTGGAGGAGCTGGCCCGGGTCGACTCCTCGGTGGCCATCACCCTGGAGGCCGGCGTCTCCCTGGGCGCCATGCCGATCTACCACTTCGGCACCGAGGAGCAGAAGCGCGCGTGGCTGCCCAAGCTGTGCAGCGGTGAGTTGCTCGGCGCCTTCGGCCTCACCGAGCCGGACGGCGGCTCGGACGCCGGCGCCACCCGTACGACCGCCGTACGGGACGGCGACAACTGGGTGATCAACGGCAGCAAGTGCTTCATCACCAACTCCGGTACGGACATCACCGGTCTGGTCACGGTCACGGCCGTCACCGGCCGCAAGGCCGACGGCGCCCCGCTGATCTCCTCGATCATCGTGCCGTCCGGAACCCCCGGCTTCACGGTCGGCGCCCCGTACTCCAAGGTCGGCTGGAACGCCTCGGACACCCGCGAGCTGTCCTTCTCCGACGTCCGGGTCCCGGCCGCCAACCTGCTGGGCGAGGAGGGCCGGGGCTACGCCCAGTTCCTGCGCATCCTCGACGAGGGCCGGATCGCCATCGCGGCGCTGGCCACCGGCCTCGCCCAGGGCTGTGTGGACGAGTCGGTGCGCTACGCCAAGGAGCGGCAGGCCTTCGGCCGCGCGATCGGCACCAACCAGGCCATCCAGTTCAAGCTCGCCGACATGGAGATGCGCGCCCACACCTCCCGGCTGTCCTGGCGCCATGCCGCCTCCCGGCTGGTGCACGGCGAGCCCTTCAAGAAGGAGGCCGCGCTCGCCAAGCTCTACTCCTCCGAGATCGCGGTGGACAACGCCCGCGAGGCCACCCAGATCCACGGCGGATACGGCTTCATGAACGAGTACCCGGTCGCCCGGATGTGGCGGGACGCCAAGATCCTGGAGATCGGCGAGGGCACCAGCGAGGTCCAGCGGATGCTCATCGCACGGGAGCTGGGTGTGACCGCCTGACCCCACGTACTACGGCCGGCCCTGCGCGGCGGGGCCGGCCAGGACGTCCGGCAGCGGTGCCTTCCAGTGCCGGGCGTGCGGGTAGAGCGCGGCGAAGCGGTCGCGGACCGTGCGGGGGAAGAAGACCGGCATCCAGGAGCCGTCGGTGAACCCCAGCTGGTAGTGGCCCCAGGTGTAGTCCTCGACTGCCGGTCGGGCCGACCGAGGTGCCCCGCCCGGCAGTCGTGAGCCGGCCGGGCGGGCCGGCGG
>NZ_JBSHAW010000073.1:0-26221 GCF_053611685.1 Streptomyces sp. NPDC054786
GGGCCGTACACCGCGCATGAGCCGGGCCGGACCGGTCTTCGTCAGCTGAACCAGTCGAGGGGGGCCGAACATGCCGATGCTGGAGAACATCCGGCAGCCACGCCATCTCGCCACCCTGCGCACCGCCGACGGCGCGGGACGCCGGCGTGGACGTGCCGCTGCGCACCTTCGGCATCCCCGAGCAGTTTCCGGCCCATGCCAAGCGCGGTGAGCTGCCGGCCGACCTCGGCCGCACCCCGGCCGAGACCGCCGGGCGGATCAGGGCCGCGCCGGCCCGTAAGGAGAGCCACTCGTGACCGGATTCGATCTGACCGAACTGCTCGCCGCGCGCGGCGGCGAACGCTACGAACTGCACGCCCGCCATCTCAACCACCAACTCCCGCGCATGCTGCACACCATCGGCTTCGACAAGGTCTACGAGCGGGCCGAGGGCGCCTACTTCTGGGACGCCGACGGCCAGGACTACCTGGACATGCTCGCGGGATTCGGGGTGATGGGCCTCGGCCGGCACCACCCCGTCGTCCGCAAGGCGCTGCACGACGTCCTGGACGCCGAACTCCCCGATCTCACCCGCTTCGACTGCCAGCCGCTGCCCGGCCTGCTCGCCGAGAAACTGCTGAGCCATGCGCCGCACCTCGACCGGGTCTTCTTCGGCAACAGCGGCACCGAAGCCGTCGAGACCGCCCTGAAGTTCGCCCGCTACGCCACCGGCAGACCGCGCATCCTCTACTGCACCCATGCCTTCCACGGCCTGACCACCGGCTCGCTCTCCGTCAACGGTGAGGACGGCTTCCGGGACGGCTTCGCCCCGCTGCTGCCGGACACCGCCGTCGAGATGGGTGATCTGGACGCGCTGGAGCGGGAGCTGAAGCGCGGCGACGTGGCGGGGTTCGTGGTCGAACCGATCCAGGGCAAGGGGGTCCACGCGGCCCCGCCCGGATATCTGCGCGCCGCACAGGAGTTGCTGCACCGGCACCAGGCCCTGCTGATCGCCGACGAGGTGCAGACCGGCCTCGGCCGCACCGGCGACTTCTTCGCCTATCAGCACGAGGCCGGTGTGGAGCCGGATCTGGTGTGTGTGGCGAAGGCGCTGTCCGGTGGCTATGTCCCGGTCGGTGCGACCCTCGGCAAGGACTGGATCTTCAAGAAGGTCTACTCGTCCATGGACCGGGTGCTGGTGCACTCCGCCAGCTTCGGCGCCAACGCGCAGGCGATGGCGGCCGGCCTGGCGGTGCTCTCGGTGATGGAGGACGAGCAGATCGTCGCGGGCGCCCGGGACACCGGCGAGCTGCTGCGCTCCCGGCTCGCCGCGCTGGTCGACAAATACGAGCTGCTGCATGACGTACGGGGCCGCGGCCTGATGATCGGCATCGAGTTCGGCCGCCCCAGGTCGCTCGGTCTGCGCAGCCGCTGGACGATGCTGCAGGCGGCCCGCAAGGGGCTGTTCGCGCAGATGGTCGTGGTGCCGCTGCTGCAGCGGCACCGCATCCTGACCCAGGTCTCCGGCGACCATCTCGAAGTCATTAAGCTGATTCCGCCGCTGGTCATCGGCGAGCGGGAAGTGGACCGTTTCGTCGAGGCGTTCACGGCCGTCATGGACGACGCCCACGGGGGCGGCGGTCTGATGTGGGACTTCGGGCGCACGCTGGTCAAGCAGGCGGTCGCCAATCGCTGACAACGCAGGTGGGGGATCGATGGCCGCCGCGACGACGGCGCGGGCCGTCAATGAGATGACGGCCCGCTGGGCGCGCGAAACGGTGGGGGAGCGTGGCACGGTCCTGACCGCGGCCGGTGTCTGGCCGCTGCTGGCGCTGCTCGCCGGACCGGCCGCCGGTCCCGCCCGCGAGGAGCTCGCCGAAGCCCTCGGCACCGACGCGGAGCACGCCGGACGCGAAGGCGGCGAGCTGCTGGCCGCGCTGGCGGCGGACGGCGTCGATGCCGCGGTGGCGCTGTGGGCCCGGCGCGCCCTTGCGCTGCGCCCCGCATGGCTGGCCGGCCTCCCGGACGGTCAGCACGGCGAGCTCAGCGGTGATCCGGCCGTGGACCAGGGCGCGATGGACGCCTGGGCGCGGCAGCACACCGACGGTCTGATCGAGCGGATGCCGGTACGGATCGGCCCCGACGTGCTGCTCGTGCTGGCGAGCGCGTTGCTGGTGCGCACCACCTGGGTGGAACCGTTCAGGGAGTACCCGGCCCGTCCGTCCGAAGGGCCGTGGGCGGGGCGGGAGTTGACGGCGCTGAGCCGCTCCGGCACGGATCTGGAGCAGGTCCGGGTCCACGGCACGCCCGCCGGTCCGCTGACCGCGGTGCGGGTCGCGGGTGACAACGGACTGGATGTCCATCTGCTGCTCGGCGAGCCGGACATGCCGGGCAACGAGGTGCTGCGGCACGGTGTCGCGGCGCTGGACGGTGCCTGTCCGACAGTGTCCGGCGCGGCGCTGAGCGATGCCGCCGGGCCGGGGCTGCGGGTGACGACGGTGCCGAGCCACGACGGTGCCCCGCGCCTCGACCTCACCACCACGCGGTTCACCGTCGATGCCGAGCACGACCTGCTGGAGCAGGCGGACCTCTTCGGGCTCGCCACCGCCTCCGATCCCTCTCGCGGACACTTTCTCGGTATGAGCGCGCAGCCGCTCGCGGTGTCGGACGCCCGTCAGACGGCGACCGCGGCCTTCGGGGCGCTGGGCTTCCGGGCGGCCGCGGTCACGGTGATGCCCGTCCCCATGGGCTCCGTGCCACCGCCCCCGCCGTACCGGGCGCAGCAGGTCTCGGCCCGCTACGACCGGCCCTTCGGCTTCCTCGCCGTCCACCGGGCCTCGGGTCTGGTGCTGGTCGCGGGGTGGGTCACGGAACCCTGAGCGGGCGGTCCGGTGTCAGTCCGTCAGCAGCTGGGCACGCAGCCGCTCGCGGGTGGCGGGCGCCAGCTTCAGGCCGTCGGTGAGGTACTTCTCCGTGGAGCCCCAGGTCTGCTCGATCGCGTCGTAGGCGGCCGCGAGGTAGTCGGTGTGCGCCCCGAACAGCGGCGCGAGCAGTTCCATGACCTCCTGCGACATCCCGACCGCGGAGTTGTCGGAGCGACGGATCTTGTAGCGCCGGTGGGGATCGTTGGACTTGAGGTAGTCCGCCTCGATGGCGTCCCGCTCCACACCGACCGCGAGCAGGGTCACGGCGACGGAGAGGCCCGCGCGGTCCTTGCCGGCCGCACAGTGCATCAGCGCCGGGACGCTGTCGTCGGCGAGCGCATTGAGCACCCTGCTGTGGTCTTCGGTGCGGGTGGTGATGATGTGGCGGTAGGTCGTGGCCATACGGGCCGCGGCCTTGCCGTCGCCGAGCGAGGAGCGCAGCTGGTCCAGCTCACCGTCGCGCACCATCGCCCAGAATTCCGCGCCGTCGGCCGGGTCGGTGAGCGGGATGTTCACGTTGCGCACGCCGGGCAGCGTGACATCGGGTCCTTCCAGCTTGATGTCCGAGGCATTGCGGAAGTCGAAGATGGTGTGCAGCCCGAGGCCGGCCAGAAACGCGGCGTCCGCCTCGGTCGCGTGGGCGAGGTGGCCACTGCGGAACAGCCGTCCCTCCCGTACGCGACGCCCGTCCACGGTCGGCAGTCCCCCCACATCGCGGAAGTTGCGGACCTCCGTGAGCTCGGGCTGGGCCTGTGGGACCTGCGGCGTCTGCTGCGTCACGGGCGCTCCTCGGGTTCGTTCGCCGACGCCGCTCCTCGGCGAGGCGGGGCACCTCCGACGATACGACATTGGTGCAATAGGCAATCAGGTCGCAACGGACGCACCACGATGCGCGACGAAGCACCGGGGACAGGGCGTGATCGATCCTTATTCCAACTTGACAAGAATTTGACCTGGTGGCATTAATCACCCCTCGTCAACCCCTGGTTACGGTGGCGTAGGTCACTTCTTGAGGTGAATTATGTCCTGACGTGGCAGACGATTCGAAGTACCTCAGTAACGGCGCTCACGGCGCCATCGGGTCGTACGCAGCCGTCGGGGACAGCTTCACAGAGGGGGTCGGGGATCCCGGCCCTGACGGGGCGTACATCGGTTGGGCGGACCGGCTGGCGGTCCTTCTCTCGGACCAGCAGGCCGAGGGGGACTTCCGCTATGCGAACCTCGCGGTCAGGGGGCGACTCCTGGACCAGATCGTCGAGGAGCAGGTGCCCCGGGCGAAGGAGCTCGCCCCCGCCCTTGTGACGTTCTGTGCCGGCGGCAATGACATCCTGCGGCCGGGCTCGGACCCGGACGCGGTCGCCGAGCGCTATGAGGCGGCGGTCGCCGATCTGCGGCAGGAGGTCGGCGCGGTCCTGCTCTGCACCGGCTTCGACACCCGCGGCGTCCCCGTTCTCAAGCATCTGCGCGGCAAGATCGCCACGTACACGGCGCACGTCCGGGCCATCGCGGACCGGCACGACTGCCCGGTCCTGGATCTGTGGTCGCTGAAGTCGGTGCAGGACCGACGGGCGTGGAGCAAGGACCGGCTGCATCTGTCCGCCGACGGGCACACCCGGGTGGCGCTTCGCGCGGGGCAGGTGCTCGGGCTTCGGGTGCCGGCCGACCCGGACCAGCCGTGGCCGCCGGAGGCGGAGCGCTCGGCCGCCGAGGCGCGGCGGGACAACATCCACTGGGCGCGGGAGCATCTCGTTCCGTGGATCGGGCGCCGGCTGCGCGGGGAGTCGTCCGGTGACCATGTCGAGCCCAAGCGGCCCGATCTGCTGCCGCTCTAGGGCGGCCGGGCCCGTCCGTGGCCCAAGGCATGCAGGAGGCCCCGTTTCCGCCGATGCGGAGCGGGGCCTCAGTGTGCGAGCGAGGAGTACGGAAGGTCCGCCCAGACGACCCGGCCCTGACCGCTGTCGGCGGGCCGTGATCCCCAGCTTTCGGACAGCGCGCCGACGAGGAAGAGCCCTCGACCGCACTCCTTGTCCACGCTGCCGGGCTGGACGTGCGGCGCCGAATCCTCCGGGCCGCCCTGGTCCGTGACCTCTATGCGTATGTGCGCCCCGAAGAGGGCGAGTTCGCAGCCGATCTTCTCGCTGTCGGTGTGCCGTACCGCGTTGGTGAACAGCTCGGAGACCACCAACTCCACGTCGTCGAGGACTTGTTGGTCCGCGCCCCACTCGCGCAGCAGCGCACTGGCGCGTCTGCGCGCCTCGGGCACGGACGTGCGTCGCGCCGGCAAGTGGAACGCGTCCTGCGGGTACTGGGCGACAAAGCCGCCACAGCGCCCTAACGAAGGAGCGTTGTTGGAGGAAGCCACGTCGTAACTATGTGCGATGACCGTCACCGATGGCAAGGATCACTCTGCAATTTGCAGAATCGTAAGGTGCAGTCTGTTCGTGCTACTGACGGCATGACACACTGCTTAACACTGATGTCAGTTGGAGGCGATCGGACGTGGCGGACCCACGGTCGGCAGGTGCGCCGACCGTCCTGCGGGTGGTGCTCGGCAAGCGACTGCAGGACCTGCGCGAGAAAGCGGGACTCTCCTTCGAACGGGCCGCCGCGGCCCTTGATGTGACCCACGCCACGATACGACGCATGGAAAAGGCCGAGGTCGGCCTCAAGCTCCCTTACGTCGAGAAGCTGTTGGCGACCTACGGCGTCACCGACGAGGACGAGATCGAGGGCTTTCTCTCCCTCGCCCGCGAGGCCAACAAACCCGGCTGGTGGCACCGGTTCCGGGACGTCCTTCCCGAGTGGTTCAGCGCATTCGTCAGCCTGGAGAGCGAAGCCAACCTCATCCGGGCCTACCAACCGCATTACATCCCCGGGCTGTTGCAGACCGAGGACTACGCCGCTGCCGTCCTGCGGGCCGGTATGCCGCACGCCTCCGCGGCGGACATCGACCGCATCGTCGCACTGCGCATGGAGCGGCAGTCCCTGCTGACCCGTGACCACGCACCGATGCTGTGGGTGGTCCTGGACGAGACCGTGCTGCGGCGGCCGATCGGCGGGTCCGGGGTGATGCGCGACCAGATCACCCGGCTGATGGAGGCCACCGCACTGCCGAACGTCCGGCTGCAGGTCATGCCCTTCGCCGCGGGCCCGCACCCCGCCATGTACGGCCCCTTCCACATTTTCCGCTTCCCGATTCCGGAACTCCCGGACATCGCCTACGCGGAAAGCCTCGTCGGAGCCGTGTACTTCGACCAGCGCAACGACGTCTCGCAGTTCCTGGAGGCCCTGGACCGGATGTGTGCGCAGGCCGCGCCGGCACATACCACCGAGGCCATTCTGGGTGGCTTTCGCAAGGAGATCTGAACCATGGATCGCATACGCATCTACAACGGCATGCCCGCCAAAGAACTGGGCACTGAGGGCTGGCACAAGCCGTGGAGCGGCGGAAACGGCGGCGAGTGCGTCGAAGCCATGCGGCTGGGCGACGGCCGGATCGCGCTGCGCCAGTCGACCGACCCGGACGGCCCGGCGCTCATCTACACCCACCACGAAATGGTGAGTTTCATCGAGGGTGCGAAGGCCGGCCACGCCGACTTCCTGCTCGCGGCCGCGCCGGGCCGGCGCACCGAACGGAGGACGGCATGAGTCGGCAGGACATATCCGAGGGGGCACCGGACGGCGAGGTCCCAGAGGTCGGACCGTACATCCAGGGGCCGGAGCACTCGGGCTTCTCGGTCGAGGAGATCGACACCAGCCGGCCGCACCCGGCCCGGATGTACGACTACTACCTCGGCGGCTGGGACAACTACGAGGTCGACCGGGTGGCCGCGGAGCGCGTCATCGAGGTCCACCCCCAGGTACGGCTCAGCGCCCGCGCCAACCGCGCTTTTCTGCGGCGGGCGGTGCGCGAACTGGTCACCGGCGGCATCCGCCAGATCATCGACATCGGCACCGGCATCCCCACCTCGCCGAACACCCATGAGGTGGCCCGGGAGACCGCTCCCGACACCCGTGTCGTGTACGTCGACAACGACCCGATCGTCGCCACCCACGCCGGGGCCCGGCTGACCAACACCGAACGCACCGGATTCGTGCTCGGCGATGTCCGCGACCCCAGGGCGGTGCTGGACCACCCCACCGTCCGGGAACTGATCGACTTCGACCGGCCGGTGGCGCTGCTGCTGGTTGCCGTACTCCACTTCATCCAGGACGACGAGGATCCCGCCGGACTCATCGCGGCCCTCGCCGAGGGGCTCCCCGCGGGCAGCCATCTCGTCCTGTCGCATGCGACCGGCGAGCCCTATGAAGCCTATGAGGGGGGCCGCACGGACGAGCAGGCGCGCGACGGCGTCGTGAACGTCTACAAGAGCGCCACCGCCACCCTCAACCTGCGGTCGAAGGCCGAGATCGAGCCGCTCTTCGGACCGTTCACCCTGCTGGAGCCGGGCGTGGTACGGGCACCGCTGTGGCGGCCGGACGGGGCGGTGCCGAGCGCGGAGGATCTCAACAACACCATTTTCTACGGCGGGGTGGGCCGCAAGGGCTGACCGGCCGGGCCCGCCGGCCCGGCCGGAGGCCTACGCGCCTGCGCGGGAGACCCGGGCGTCCGGCGGACCCGGAAGCCGCTGCCCGTCACCGGGTGGTGCGGTGGCGGTGGCCGGCGCCGTCGTGGTGCGCGCCGGGCGCAGATCTCCCGGTGTGGCGAGGCGGGTGTGGGTGCCCGGGGAGGTGCACGCATACGCCCCCGCGACGGCGCCCAGGCGCGCGCACTCCTCAAGGTCCCGGCCCGCCATCCGGCCGTAGAGGAAGCCGCAGGTGAAGGCGTCGCCCGCGCCGTTGCTGTCCACGACGGGGCCGGGCGGGACCGCGGCCGGCACCAGGCGTGGGGTGCGGTCGTCGGCGCTGAGGAGGTAGGCGCCGCCCGCCCCGGCCGTCGCGATCACTGCCTCGGCGCGTCCCTCGTGCAGGATCTCCCGCATGACGGAGCCGATCCGTTCCCCCGCCCCGGCCGTACTGAGAAACACCAGGTCCGAGCGGAGCGCGAACTCCCGGTGATGGTCCGTCAGCCCGTCCCAGTCGTGCAGATCCGTGGAGACGGGGAGGCCCAGGGCCTCGATGTCGTCGTACAGAAAACGCGCGAAGTGCATGATCGACAGATGGACGTGCCGGGCGCGCCGCAGCGGCGGGAGGTAGTGCTCGGGCGGCATCCGCAGATCGAGCGGGTCACGGCCGTCGTAGAACGACATCCGACGGCCGTCGGAGGCTACGAGGTTGACCGCACGCCGGGTGCCGTGCGGCGAGATCAGCGGCCGGAAGTCGACGCCCGTACCGGCCAGTCGCTCACGGACCAGACTGCCCGGATGGTCGTCGCCGAGGAAGTCCACGAATCCCGTGGTGAGCCCGAGTGCCGCGCAGCCGAGCGCGACGCCGGTGCCGGTGTGACCCGCCCCTTCGTGAAGCGGCGGGACCGCGTAGGAGTCGGCGAGCGGTACGGGCAGCGCGCCGACCGACACGATGGTGTCCACGCCCGACCCGCCGACGACGAGCACGTCATAGGAGTCATACGGCTCAGAAACCTGCTGGAATGTCACAAGCGTCCCTGAATCCCTTGCTGATGAGACGAATCCCTTGCTGGTGGAACCGTTTGCGGACGACGTGCGTCCGCTGCCGGGAGTCTAGACGCACGCCCGGCTCATCACGGGATGTCAGGGACTCCGGTGACGCGAGGGAGCAAAGGACGCATAAGAAGCCGGCGTCGTTGATCCGTGGCCGGTGAGGGACGGGCGAGGAAGCGCGGCCGGCCGGGAGCGCCGGTGTTCCGCCCCGAATCGGTTGACGGAAAGGGCCGTTGACACGGCCTGTGAAGGCACTGAAGCCTGAGGGCCGTCAGTGATCAGGTTCCGCGGACGACGGGCGGAAACCTGGCATGGCGTACGGCCCCCGATATGGCGAGCGGGCCCGGGGACAGGAATGAACGGGTCGTCGGCGGTCGGACGGGCCGGCGGGGGAGCGAGGCGGACATGGCAGAGCACTCCGATGGCGGGCGCACCGCGATCGTGATCGGCGGCGGGCTGGCCGGGATGCTGGCCGTCACCGCCCTGGTCGGACAGGTCGACACCATCACCGTCGTCGAGCGCGACCGCTACCCGGAGGGGCACGCCTTCCGTAAGGGCGTACCGCAGGCCCGTCATCTGCACATCCTGCTCAGCGGTGGCCGGCGCGCACTGGAGGAACTGCTGCCGGGCACGGTCGCCGCGCTCAGCGAGGCGGGCGCACGCAGCCTGTATCTGCCGCGCGATCTGCTCACCCGCACCCCTACGGGCTGGCAGCGCCGCTTCGACGAGCGCCGGCATCTCACGCTGAGCGTCACCCGTCCGGTGCTGGACACGGTCGTACGGGAGCAGGTGCTGCGGGCCGTCGCCGGCTCGGCCACCCGGGTGGAGGTCCTGGAGGCGACCGAGGCCATCGGGCTGACCGGGGACGCCGGCCGGGTGACCGGGGTACGGGTCCGGCCGCGGGGCGGCGAGCCGGGCGGGCGGCCCGAGCGGGAGCTGACGGCCGCGCTCGTGGTGGACGCCTCGGGCCGCACTTCCCGCACGCCCCAGTGGTACGCCGAACTGGGCCGCCCCGCGCCGCAGGAAGAGACCGTGGACGCGGGGCTGGCCTACGCCACCCGGATGTACCGGCCCAAGGACCCGGCCACCGCGCCCGACGCGGGCGTCAATGTGCCCGGCTGGCCGGGGTGCCCGCGTGGCGCCGCGTATGTGCCGGTCGAGGACGGCAAGTGGCTGCTGACGCTGTCCGGTGTGCGGGGACACCACCCGCCGATGGACGCGGCGGAGTTCACCGCCTTCGCCGCCACCATCGGCGACCCGTACGTCCATGAACTGCTCGGCCGGGCCGAGCCGCTCTCGCCGGTGCACGGCTTCCGCGATACCTGCAACCGCCGCCGCCACTACGAGCGGCCCGGCGCCCTCCCCGAGGGGTTCCTCGTCCTGGGGGACGCCGGCTGCACCTTCAACCCCGTATACGGGCAGGGCATGTCGGTCGCCGCACTCGGCGCGCTGGCCGTGCGCACCACGCTCGCCGACGGCGGCGGTCTGCGCCCCGGGGTCACCGCCGAGGCACAGCGGGCGGTGGCTCGCGCCGCGGAACCCGCCTGGCTCGTCGCGGTCGGCGCGGACCGCCCTTACGCGAACCCCGACGACACCAAGGCGGGTCTCGGGGAGCGGCTGACCACGTGGTACATCGACCGGCTCGCCGCCCGTGCCGCCATCGACCCCGTCGTCGGGGCGGCCTTCCGGGACGTCTTCTGCCTCACCGCGCCGCCCGCCCGTCTCTTCGCCCCGCAGATCTTCCTGCGTACGGTCTTTCTGCCCCGCCGCCCCGGCCTCCCCAGCCCGCCCGCGGTCGTCGAAGGGGTCTGAGCCCGCCGGGGAACGGGCTGCGTCCGCGCTCCGGTGGCCGCCGCGCGCCCGCGGGACGGCACACCGCGCGTGCACCGGGCCGGCACGCCCGACGCCCGCGCCCGTGAGCCGCCGCCCCGGCACTCGGCCGCCCGCGGGGGAGCGCCTCCGCGGCCCGCTCCAACGGACGCGTCCGGGTTGCCGGACCGGGAGGGGCCTGCCACAGCCCCCGGGGAAAGGTCACACCCGTCCCCGGAATGTCACGGCCGGTCGCGCCGTTTGTGTCTGCGGGTGATGGTGTGGAGAGTCCGGGTGTCGTGGTGCGGAAACCGTACGGCGGCGCCGTGTGGCGCGGCGTACCGGAACCCGCCGCTCACGCGGCCCGTTCTCTTCGCGACTGCCCCGACCATGGAGGTGCCGTGACCGGTTCCAGACCTCGTCGCACTCGACTTTCCGCGCTGCGTCCCGCGGCCTTCGGCGCCGTGCCCACCGGGGAGCGGCTGGCCAGGATACGCAGGTCGCCGCAGTTCGTGGACGGCCAGTTCCGCAATCCGGCGGCGACCAGGCAGCTGCTCCACGGCTCCGCGCTGCCGATGATGCGTACCCAGCTGAGTCGGGAGGGGCGGCGGCGCCGGGCGCCGGTCGGCCGGATTCCGGTGTACCGTCCGACCGCCGCGGACGGGACGGAGCCGCCGGCCTCCGGGCTGCGGCTCACCTGGATGGGTCATTCGAGCGTGCTGGCCGAGGTGGACGGGCAGCGGGTGCTCTTCGACCCGGTCTGGGGCGAGCGCTGTTCGCCGTTCACCTGGGCCGGACCCAAGCGGTTGCACCCGGTGCCCATCGCGCTGGACGAGCTGGAGCCGGTCGATGTAGTGGTGATCTCCCACGACCACTACGACCATCTCGACCTGCCGACGGTCCAGGGCCTGACCGGCACCGGCGCGGCCTTCGTCGTGCCGCTCGGCGTCGGTGCCACCCTGGAATTCTGGGGCGTGCCAGCGGAGCGGATCACCGAGCTCGACTGGCACGAGTCCACCCGCGTCGGCGCACTGACCCTCACGGCCACCCCCGCCCAGCACTTCTGCGGCCGCGGTCTGCGCGGCCCGCAGCACACCCTGTGGGCCTCCTGGGTGGTCGCGGGCCCCGACCACCGGATCTTCCACAGCGGCGACACCGGCTACTTCCCCGGCTTCACGGAGATCGGCGCGGCGCACGGCCCGTTCGATGCGACGATGATCCAGATCGGCGCGTACAGCGACTTCTGGCCGGACATCCACATGGACCCCGAGCAGGGGGTTCAGTCCCACCTCGACCTCCAGGGCGGAGAGCCCGACGGCGTGCTGGTGCCGATCCACTGGGGCACGTTCAACCTCGCACCGCACCCGTGGGCGGAGCCCGCCGAGTGGACCCTGACCGCTGCCCGGAAGGCCGGGGTCACCAGCGCCCACCCCCGGCCGGGCGAGCCGTTCGAGCCCGCCGATCCCCCGGCCGTCTATCCGTGGTGGAGGGCGATTGCGGTGCCTCCCGCCCAAGGATGGCCGGTATGGCCGCCGGCGGTTTCCCCCTCCGACGTGGACCTCGTCGCGGACCGGTGAGGCCGTAGGGGACGACGGCCTCCGGCGTGTGCCGCAGGCCTTGATGGCCCCGGAGCCCGTACGCCGGGCACCGCTTCGGCCGGGCCCGGCTCCGCGCACTCTCCGGACAGCACACCCGCGAACCGGTGGCCCAGCGGCCCGACTTGCGGTGGCCGTCCCGCTGTCCCGATGGCGCGGTGACGCATCTACGGGAGACCGCGCCGGAGGGCCGGACTCCTCGTGCGGTCGATCCGGCGGCGTGCGAGGAGCCCGCCGATGCCGGGGATGACGGCAGCCGCCTTCGCCGTGCTGTCGGCGCCGTCATGACGCCATGCCGCGATCACGACGAACAGGTAGGCGCAGCCGTGGAGCGGCCCCATCAGGGCGGAGAGGGGTTTGAGGTGGACGGTGGCGAGGTTGGCCAGCAGCACGATCAGTGAAACGAGTTCGATGGGGGCGGCCGGCCACAGAGGGCGTGCGCGCATGCTCACGCTCCCGTGGTGGAGCCGGGCCTGATGATCATCAGGACGGTGACGGTCGCCCACAGCAGGTTGAACAGGCCGGTGAGCATCGCCAGCCCGGGGGCGGCGCGTTGATCGGGAATCAGGGAGCCGGGGTGGTTCGCCGCGGCCTCGACCGCGTCGAGTGCGCTGTCCTGGCGGGGCAGGACGAGCAGCGCCAGGATCGCGGCGGCGCCCGCGGTGAGGGCGAGGGAAGCGATCAGCCAGGCGCTGCGCAGGACGCCGAGACTGCCGGCGGTGGCGAACCCCAGAACGGGCACGGCGACACCGATGGCGGCGTATACCCGGCAGATGCGGTGCAAGGTGTGCAGGCCGCTGCGGGCGGCGACGTCCTGCGGATCCGTCTGAGCACGGCGCAGGGTCCGGGGAAACATACTGGCGGCGACGGTGACCGGCCCCACGGTGAGGAGGGCGGCCAGGACGTGCAGCGCAAGGAAGAGCTTTGTCACGGTGTGTGGTCCTCGGTTCAGCTGGTGCGGTGTCGGCCGGTGACCTTGGAGGCGGGCAGACGGCCGGCCCGGGAGGTGCCGGACAGGGTGTCGCCGTCGACGGTCACGGCGAAGGAGAGGTTCAGGCGCAGCGGCTTGGTGCTCCAACTCCCTTGAATATGCAGCAAGTTGAAAGGTCCGAGTGGGCTCACGGAGTCGTCGGCGTCGGTCCCCGGTCGCGCCAGACGACGCCACGGCGCTCATGGGCGAACAGCTCCTCGACGGCGTGGGCGACCTTGGGTCCCACCTCGCGCTCCAGCAGGTAGAGGCCCAGGTCCAGGCCGGACGTCACGCCGGCGCCGGTGACCAGATCGCCGTCGTCGACCACGCGGGCCCGCACCGCATGCACACCCGTGGCGTCCAGCAGGTCCAGGCCCAGGTGATGGGTCGTCGCATGGCGTCCCTCCAGAAGCCCGGCCATGGCCAGGACGAGCGAGCCGCCGCACACCGCGCCGACCGTCAGTCCGGGCCGGTCCATGGCGGCCTTCAGCAGGGAAGGCAGGCCCGTCTGCAGCGTGCGGCCCAGCAGTACGGGGATGGAGTCCTCCGGTGTCCGGTCGCCGGTGTCCTCGTCGGGCACCTCTCCCGGCTCCCCGGCGCGGCCCGAGGCGCCGGGCACCACGATGAGGTCGGCCCGCTCCGGATCGAGGCCGGCCGTGGCCCGTAGCGCCAACTCGCCTGTCCCGCTGGCCACTTCACGCGGCCCTTCGGCGGAGACCAGCTCCACGCTCACCGCGCCGCCGGAGGCGGCACCTCCGGCGTGCAGGACCTCATAGGGGGCGATGACATCGAGCGGATCGAAGCCGTCGAACAGGACGATCTGAGCGTGCATGGGTGTTCCTTCGGGGCGGAGGCGACCGGGTCCGTACCGGGCTCACCACCGAAGCTAATCCGACCTGCCCGCGCGTCCCAGTGGCATTACCGACAACAGTCAACGGGATCCCGCCAAGCCGTTCAGAAGACAATGGAGCAGGAAGAATGTTCTCTCACCCGCTTACGGTGACCACCCGCTGGAGCTGGTAAGGCATGGCGGGATCTCGGCGAGTGGGTAACTTATGGCCATGCATACCGTCGCCGTCCTCGCTCTCGACAAGGTGATCCCCTTCGATCTCTCCACCCCAATCGAGGTCTTCACCCGCACGCGCCTGCCGGACGGCCGTCCCGGCTACCAGGTCCGCGTCTGCGCCGAGCGGCCGGAGGTCGATGCGGGTGCGTTCACTCTGCGGGCGCCATGGGGACTGGCGGGGCTGACGGACGCGGACACCGTCATCGTCCCCGGCACCGCCGACCCGGCCGCCCCGCTCCCGCCCGCCGTCCACGACGCGCTGCACGCGGCCGCCGCCAACGGCACCCGTATCGCCTCCATCTGCTCGGGCACCTTCCCGCTGGCCGCTTCCGGACTGCTCGACGGGATGCGCGCCACCACCCACTGGGCGGCGGCCGGCATGCTGGCCGCCGCCCACCCGGACATCGAGGTCGACCCCGAGGTCCTCTACGTCGACAACGGCCAGATCCTCACCTCCGCGGGCGCCGCCGCCGGGCTCGACCTGTGTCTGTATCTGATCCGCCGCGACTACGGCTCGGCCGTCGCCGCCGACGCCGCCAGATTGTCCGTCATGCCCCTGGAACGAGAGGGCGGACAGGCCCAGTTCATCGTCCAGCCCTTTCCGTCCACACCCCGCGGTTCCACGCTCGAACCACTGCTCACCTGGCTGCAGGACAACCTGGCCCGCGATCTCACCCTGGCCGACATCGCCGTCCGGGCGGACACCAGTACCCGGACCCTGATGCGCCGCTTTCGCGAACAGACCGGCACCACGCCGCTCCAGTGGCTGCAGCGCGCCCGTGTCCGCCAGGCGCAGCATCTGCTCGAAACCACCACGCACTCGGTCGAACGCATCGGCGCCCAGGTCGGCTTCGGCTCATCCACCGCCTTCCGCGACCGCTTCAAACGCACCACCGGCGTCAGCCCCCAGACCTACCGCCGCACCTTCCGCTGAGCGCCCCGGCGTACCGGCGCGAGGGCCGACCGCGGCCCCGCCGGGCAAGCCGCGCCCGCCCGTCGGCCGGCAGGTCGTGGAGCGGTGGTGGGCGAGCCGTGGTGGTGCGCCGTTGTCCTGCCGCGCTCGTGCCGGGGCGGCCGAACGCCCCGGCGTGCGTCAGGTCCGCGAGCGCCGCCCGCGAGCTTCGAAAGAGGTTCCGCTGGATTCCTCAACTCGCCTTCCTTGAACGGTAGTTCGTATTGCTTCGTACTGACGTACGCGTGGCGCCCACTCAGGGAGGTGGCGAGGGGTAGCGAAACCCCGAAGTGGGTCCGAACCCCACCCGTGCAACAACTAGCGTGCGTGCTCCGCGAACTGCCAACGGCCGATCCGGAGGGCGCCGATGCCTACCGCATTCCCCCAGGGGACTCAGACGTCCCAGGAGGCTCAGAGATCCCCAGGGCCCTTGGGTTCCCCGGGGGTCGCCCCCGTCCCTGCTTCCGCCCGGCGGCGAGAGCGTGAGGGCGGACGACACGGCCGGGCCTCGTTCCCCGAGTCGGCCGCCGACTCGGCGATACGGGCCCGTCTGGTCAGGCTCGCCGCCGTCCCCTGTCTCCTCGTCGCCGTGCTCTGCACGGCCGTCGCCGCCTTCGTCGTGCAGGCGGGCGGCGCCCGGCTCACCGGTCGTGAGTGGGTGGTGCTGTGCGGTGGTCTCGCCCTGGTCTGCGTCATCGTGCTCACCGCGAGCGCCGCCGCCAACGCCGAGGCCCGCGCGGCCGTCACCCGTTACGCCCGGCTGCGCCAGGTCTGCGCCCGCAGCCAGTCCGACCTGTATGACCTGCTGGACCGCGTCCGGCAGGGCGAATGGATCCAGCGTCGCGAGCCCGAACAGGGCCTCGTGCCCACCGGTGACACGCTCGATCTGCTCGCCCACGAGGTGGCCGCCGCGGGCCGGGCAGCCGAGTGCGCCGTGATCGACGCGGTCGCCATCGCCCGCAGCAACGCCAGCGGCAGCGAGCAGAAGGTCGAGGTCTTCGTGAACCTCGCCCGTCGTCTGCAGTCCCTGGTGCACCGGGAGATCGAGCTGCTGGACGAGCTGGAGAACCAGGTCGAGGACCCGGACCTGCTCAAGGGCCTGTTCCACGTCGACCACCTGGCCACCCGGATCCGCCGGCACGCCGAGAACCTCGCCGTGCTCGGCGGCGCCATCTCGCGCCGCCAGTGGAGCCGCCCGGTGTCCATGACCGAGGTGCTGCGCTCCTCGATCGCCGAGGTCGAGCAGTACCCGAGGATCAAGCTGGTGCCGCCGATCGAGGGCACCCTGCGCGGACATGCCGTCGCCGACGTCATCCACCTGCTCGCCGAACTCGTCGAGAACGCTTCGATCTACTCCGCCCCGCAGACCTCGGTACTGCTGCGGGCCCAGCTCGTCACCGCCGGTCTCGCGGTCGAGGTCGAGGACCGCGGACTGGGCATGTCGGCGGACGAGCAGTCGCGGATGAACGCCCTGCTGGCCGACCCCGAACATATCGACGTCGCCGAGCTGTTGAGCGACGGCCGGATCGGACTGTTCGTGGTCTCCTCGCTCGCCCGGCGGCACGGCATCGTGGTCCGGCTGCAGAGCAACATCTACGGCGGCGTGCAGGCCGTGCTGATCGTGCCCCAGGAGCTGCTCGGCGAGGATGCGGCCGACGGGGACTCGGGCGAAGCGGATACGCCGCGCGCCGGATCACCGGACAACGACCCGGCACGCGAGCACGACGGGGGATACGACGGCGGCTTCGTCCACGACCGTGACGGCGGCCATGGGTCTCACGACCGCCACGGACCGCACGACCACAGGGAGCGGCACGACCGCCATGACCCCGGCCGGCAGACCGTGGCCATCCCCCGCCCTGCTCCGGCCCCCGATCACGCGCTGGACATGGCCCCGCGCGGCTACGGCGACCGTACGGCCTCGGTCCCGGCCCCGCTGCCCGTCCCCGCGGACACCGATCCCGATTCCGGCGCCGCTCGGCGTCGGCTGGTCCGCGCATCGGGCGCCCACACCCCTGAAGTCCAGATGCCCGACGCGCAGATGCCCGAGCCGTACCTCCCTGATGCCGCCCCGGCCGACCCCGGCCCGGTCGTGCTCCCGCCCGCGCCGCCGGCCGTGGACAACAGCGCCCGCCCACGGCTGCCCCGGCGGCGGAAGCAGACGCATCTCGTGCCCGAGCTGCGCGGCGACCCCGTCCTGCCGTCCACGACACCCCGCACGGGGCCGGAGCCCGAACACGATCCCGGCCTGATGGCGGCCTTCCGGCGCGGCTTCAGCCTCGCCGACGACATCTACGCCGGCGACACCGCCGGCGGTAACGGCAGCACCCCGGCCCAGGGCGGCGACACCAGCAGCCCGGTCGGCAACGACCTGCTCTACGACCGTGACCACGATGCCCCGATGGCCCGCCCCCGAGGAGACGACCGCAACCATGGTGAGTGATGTGCGTGCGCAGGCGCATTCGCAGCTGCAGGGAGGCCAGCACACCGATCTGTCCTGGCTGCTGACCGGGCTCGTCCAGCGGGTGCCGCACGCCCGGAGCGCGCTGCTGCTGTCCTCGGACGGCCTGGTCAAGGCTGCCCATGGCTTCGACCCGGACAGCGCCGACCACATGGCCGCCCTGTCCTCCGGCCTCTACTCCCTCGCCCGCAGCGCCGGTGTGCGCTTCGGGGAGGGCGACGACGTCCTGCAGGTCGTGGTCGAGCTGGAGTCCACCTTCCTGTTCGTCTCCACGGCCGGATCGGGCGCGTGCCTCGCCGTGCTCGCCGCCCGCGAGGCCGATGTGGCGGTGCTGGGCTACGAGATGTCGATGCTGGTCAAGAGCGTCCGGCCGTATCTGTCCACCCCCGCGCGCCAACAGACGCCCGCGGGCGGTCGTTGACCATGACCGTGCGTCGCCGACGGCGGCAGGGCGGCGAACCGTGGTACGACGACGCGGCGGGCCGGCTGGTCCGCCCGTACACCGTCAGCAACGGCCGGACCCGTCCGACGGCGCACTTCGACCTGCTGACCATGGTGATGGCCACCGGCCGACGGCCCGTCTCCTGCCAGGGCCCCGACTACGCCCAGGTGCTGGGGCTGTGCTGCGGGCCGGTCTCCGTGGCCGAGATCGCCGCCCACATAAGGCTGCCCGCCGTGGTCACCAAAGTGCTCCTCGCCGACCTCGTCGACTGCGGGGCGCTCACCGCGCGGGCCCCCGCGGCCGTTTCGGCAGGGGCCGCGTCCCGTACCGACCGAGCCCTGCTGGAGGCGGTGCTGAATGGACTTCGCAAACGACTGTGACCCCCACACCCAGGGGGACCCCTCGACGGACCTCTTCCCCACCGCGCTCAAAATCCTGGTCGCGGGGGGCTTCGGGGTCGGCAAGACGACCTTTGTCGGCGCGGTGAGCGAGATCGAGCCGCTCAGTACGGAAGAGCTCCTCACCCAGATCAGCGTCGGGACGGACGATCTGGCGGGCGTCGAGAACAAGGACACCACCACCGTCGCCATGGACTTCGGCCGGATCACGCTCAGCCCCGCGCATATCCTCTATCTCTTCGGGACGCCGGGGCAGCAGCGCTTCTGGTTCATGTGGGACGAGCTGTCCAACGGGGCGCTCGGCGCGGTGATCCTCGCCGACACCCGGCGCCTGGACCAGTGCTTCGGCGCCGTGGACTTCTTCGAGCGGCGGGGTATCCAATTCATCGTCGCGGTCAACGAGTTCGACGGTTCCTTTCACTACGAGCCGGACGAGGTCCGCACCGCCATGGACATCTCCCCGGACGTCCCCGTCGTGCTCTGCGACGCCCGCCAGTGCAGCTCGGCCACCCAAGTCCTGGTATCGCTCGTCCAGCATCTGCTCACCCCCGCCCTCGCCGCGACCCCGGAGCTGCCATGAACCACCCCGCCTCCCGTGTCCCGTACATCTCCTACGACCCCACGCGCCATCTGCTGCTCACCCCGCAGGACGACGAGGCCCCGGCGCGGGTCGCCCGGCTGCGCGCCCTGGGTATCGGCGAATCCCCGCTGCCCGCGTTCGACGAGTTCGCGCGCAAGCTCGCCCGGACCACCAGGGCGCCGTACTCGATGGTCAACTTCATCGACGAGCGACGGCAGTACTTCGCCGGTCTCTACACGCCCGCCCAGGACCAGGCCGTCGAGCTGGGACCGGCGCCCGCCAGCGCTCAGCCGGGCCGGGTGATGGACCGCGACCACGGGTACTGCCCGCATGTCATCGTCCGCCGGAAAGCCCTGGTGCTGGAGGACGTCTGCGACTATCCGCGGTTCGCCGGCAACCCCGTCGTGGACGAGATCGGTATCCGCTCCTACCTCGGTGCGCCGCTGATCGACCGTACGGGGATGGCGCTGGGCACCGTCTGTGTCGTGGACCTCGAACCGCGCCCCTGGGGGCGGGAGGGGCTGGAGACCATCAAAGCGATGGCCGCCGAACTCGTCGAGCAGATCCATCGCATGGAGAAACAGCAGAGCGACGTCTGAGGCAGCTTCCCCTGGTCCGGAACCCGGCCCCGGTGCCCGGCGCGGACGGCCCTGGAGCCGGACGGCCGGCCCGGGGCCGCGGCATCGGCTCCGGGCCGATGACCGCGAGCCCCGGGCCGGAGCCTGTCGCTCATCTGGGGCGGGCGAACCATGAGCGCTGGCGGACCGGACCGGTGCGCTGGCCCGGGACCGTGGCGGTGGCGTCCTGGCTCCGTCCGGGCGCCGGGCCGTCCGCGGGGGCGTCGCCCTCCTCCGGCCACTCCGAGGGCTCCAGCCGCAGCAGCTCGGCGAGCCTGCTGGACCACTCGCCCTGCGCCCGCCCCAGGGCCAATTCGCCCAGGCGCAGCAGCTGGATGTCGGAGGTGCCGGCCGGCGCGAAGATGTGGTGGGCGTCCCGCAGGAAGCGCTCCACCGGCCGGTCGGTGAACAGCCCGCACGCGGCATGGATGTCCATCGCGTCACGCGCCGACTCCAGCGCCGACTCCACATTGACCAGCTTGGCGTTCATCAGCTCCGCGTCGCACGGCAGCCCCTGGTCCAGCAGATGCACCGCGTGGTACGCGGACAGCCGGGACAGCAGCAGCCGGGACTGGATGCGTCCCAGCTTGAGCTTGATGTTGCCGAGGTCCGCCAGCGGTTTGCCGTAGCGCTGCCGCTGGGCGCAGAACGCCGTGGTTTCTTCCAGCACCGCCTGATGGATGCCCAGCGATACGGCGGTCAGATTCGGCCGCCCGTACAGCACGCTGGAGGAGTACGCGACCGACAGCCCGTCGCCCTCACGGCCCAGCAGATTTGCCGCCGGGATGCGGCAGTTGTCGAAGAACAGCTCGCCGAAGCTGAAGCCGTGCAGCCCCATCGCGGGCTGCTGCGGCCCGACCCGGAAGCCGGGTCTGTCGGACTCGACGAGAAACGCCGACAGGCCCTTGGAGCCCTCGCCGGTGCGGACGACCACGCCGTGCAGATCGCCGACATGGCTGTTGCCGACATAGATCTTCCGGCCGTTGAGGAGGTACTCGTCGCCGTCGCGGACCGCGGTGGAGGTCATGCCCAGCACATGGCCGCCGGACTGCGGTTCGGTGACCGCGATGGTCGGCAGGCACTCGCCGGAGGCTATGGCCGGCAGCCAGGTCTTCTTCTGCTCCTCGTTGCCGAAGTGGACGATCTTCGCGACGCCCAGCTGCGACGCCTGCACCATGGCGCCCATCGCGGCGCTCACCCGGGAGATCTCCTCGATGATCAGGGTCTTGGCGACATGCCCGGCGCCCATCCCGCCGTATGCGCGGTGCACGGTCGCGCCTATCCAGCCCTGCCGCGCGATCAGGCGCGAGAGGTCATGGCAAACGGAACGGTTCGCCTCCATCTCCGCCACCCTGGGGCGGACCTCCCTCTCGGCGAACTCCCGCACCTGGTGCCGGAGTACCTCATGCCGCTGGTCGGTGAAGTAGCGATGCAAGACGAGCCCCTCCTTCGCGATCTCCCCCGTGCTGGTCGCATCTCGCCCCTGGGCGGCACCGGCGGTGCCGCCCACAGCGAACGTTCCGGAAAGTGATCTTTCGCTTACCCCGTGCAATACCCGTTGGCATACCTACTGCAGGGCGCATAAAACATCAACTGGGTGCATTTAAGTGAAGAGTTGAAGCGCGGAGCATCTGCGCACCACCCCCAGTTCCGGAATGCGGATGGCGCGGTTCCGAAGGCCCCGGAACCGCGCCACCCCACGCCTCCCGCCCCGCCACGGCGGGTTGGGGCGCGTCAGTGCGAGACGTCGCAGCAGGACTCGCGACGCTGCTGCCGGCCCACCTCCAGCCAGTCGGTGCCGGTCGGCCGCAGGGAGCGGGTGGTGGCGGGCGCCGGGAAGGAGTCGGTCAACTGCCGCTGTGCGAAGAGCCGTCCACCGCGCAGCACCGCGGAGGTCCGCACCAGGGAGTCGAAGTCCTGGAACGGATCGCCGTCCACCAGCGTCATATCGCCGAGCTTGCCGACCTCCAGCGTCCCCAGATCCCGTTCCGCGCCGAACACCCGGGCGGGCAGTGCGGTCGCGGTGCGCAGCGTCCGGCTCACACTGAGACCGCCGCGGTGCAGCGCCCGCAGGCACAGGTGCAGGCCCAGCCCCACCGGCGCCAGCGGCTGGTCCGTGCCCAGCGCGACCAGTCCGCCGCCGTCCAGCACCCGCCGGTAGAAGCCGACCTCGGTCTCGATGTCGGCCAGCTGCGCCGGGGTGGGGCGATGCCCGGCGTTCTCCCGTACGACCGCGGTGTCCCAGGGCGGCATCAGCCGGGCCACCCGCACATCGTCCGCCAGCGCCGGATCGTCACCGAGCAGCGCGGCGGCCGAGAACGGAGTGGCGAGGAGGTGGAAATCGGAGCCGGTGTAGACCTCCTCGACGTCCTGGTAGGCGCGCCCGGAGCCGCTGACGGCATGGCCGAACTCCAGTCGCTGGGTTGCTTGCAGATGTGTCGTCAGATCCTGGCCCAGCTGAATGCCCGGCGTGAGCAGATGGCTGCCGGACCGGACCCCGAGCCGCTGGTGGGCGAAGCGCGCGGCCTCCTCCATCACCCAGCCCGGCGCCCGTACGTAGGTTTTGACGAAGTCCCAGTCGAGGGCCGCGCCGCGCTCCAGTGAGCGGCGCAGCCCCGCACGGGTGCGGTGCGCCCGCCCCATGCTGTACGCGACCCGCCCGCCGTCCAGCAGCTCTCCGCAGGTCAGCAGGCGCGGCCCGGCGAGCACACCGGCCGCCACGGCCTCCCGGATGCGGGCCTGTTCATAGGAGAAGCCCCCGCAGGAGACCGCGGTGGTGATGCCGTAGGCGAGCTGCAGCGCGGTCTGCCGCCCGCCGTAGGTCGTCTGCCACGGGTGGGTATGCGCGTCCCACAGGCCGGGCAGCACGGTCTGGCCGGAGGCGTCCACCCGCCGGGCCGCGCCGGGCCGGGACGGGCGGTGCGCTTCCACGGCCGTGATCCGCCCGTCCCGCACCACCACATCGACGTCCTCCCGCACTTCGTCGCCGGTGCCGTCCCAGAACCGGCCCGCGTGGACCACGGTGTCCCGGGCGCGCGAGGGGCGGTGCCCGAGGGACAGCGGGACGGTCCGTGCCGCGCCGCCGGACACCCCGGTCAGCCGCAGCTTCCCGGCCGAGAGGTACAGCAGCGTGCCGGAGTCCCCGGACCACGACGGATGGTCGGCGCTCTCCTCCGTCAGCTGCCGCGGCGCACCGTCCGGCGTACCGTCGGGCCGCACCGGCAGCACCCACAGCGCGGACTCGGCGATCACGGCCAGCCAGTGCCCGTCGGGTGACCACACGGGCCCGGAGTCATAGCGGTCGGCGACCGAGACATGCTCGGCGACCGGGTACAGCCGGTCCTTTCCGGTCTCGGCGTCGACGATCCTGATGACGTTGTAGCCCTCGCGGAAGCGGCGGTTGAGGCGATTGCGGTCGCAGTACGCCAAATAGCGCCCGTCCGGCGACCAGCTGGGGCGGCCGGGCAGCCCGCCGGCGCCCATCGGCGCGGCCAGCACCTTCTCCGTGCCGTCGGACAGCGTCCGTACGAGGAGGTTTCCGGACATGTCCAGCGCGGCCAGCCGTCCGCCGTCCGGTGACAGTGCGGGCTGCACCCGGCCGCCGGTGGCCAGCACCGTCTCCTCGCCGGAGGCGATATCGTGGCGCCGCACCGCGAACAGCCCGTCGCGGTCGTCCGCATAGAGCAGCGCACGCCCGTCGCGGGACCAGCTCGGCGCCAGGACGTAACGGGTGGCATCGGCCCGGACGATCCTGCGTGGCGTGCCGTCGCCCGAAGTGGGCGCCAGCCAGAGGGAGTTGAGTGCGGCGAAGGCGACCTTGCGGCCGTCGGGCGAGAGCGCGGGCAGATGTACCCCGCGCACCGGGCCCGCCGCCGTCCGTTCGAAGCCGTAGTCCTTGACGCGGTAGTGGGGGCGGTCCAGCGGCAGCCGCGCGGTGAACGGGATGGTCTCGGCACGCTGCGGGGCATTGGCCCGGACGATCCGGAACTGCCCGCCGACCGTCAGCAGCAGCTCGTCCCGCGAGACCCAGCGCGGCGGCACCGGCTCCACATCGCCGTCGACCGCGACCCGCACCCCGTCCACCACCAGCGTGCAGGTGGGGCCCGGATAGTCCGTGGTCCGCAGATAGGCGAGCCGCCCCGTGGGGGACAGCGCCGGCACCATCACCTGCGCGGTCGCCGTTTCGGTGTGCTCGGTGCGCACCGAGCCCCGGCCGTCGGCCGGTACGGAGGCGACGGTACGGGAGACCAGCGCCGCGCCCGCCACCTGCCCGCGTACGAACACGATCCGCGAGCCGTCCGGCGACCAGCAGGGGTCGAAGTCCTCCCAGGCGGCATCCTGATGGGGGCCGTCCTGACCGGGCAGCCCGGTCACCCGGGTCAGCTGCCGGGTCTTCACCTCCAGCACCCAGATCCGGTACGGGCTGCCGGTCACCGCATCCCCGCCCCGCTCCGAGGCGAAGGCGATCCGGGTGCCGTCGGGCGACCAGGCGGGACCGCGGTCGTCCCACGGGCCGTCGGTCAGCTGCTGGAGACCGGAGCCGTCGGCGGCGAGCGTCCAGAGGTGGAAATTGCCTCCCCGGTAGGCGCAGACGGCGATCCGGCGGCCGTCGGGGGAGTACACCGGACGGGTGGCCTCCAGGTCGGGCGGGGTCAGGGCCACCGCGTCGCCGCCGGCCCGCGGCAGTGACCACAGCACGTTCTGGACCTCGGCGACCAACCGGTCACCGGCCGGGGAGAGGGAGGCCGCGCCATTGGTGGCGGCCGTGAAGGACAGGGTGGCGCCGCTCGCAGCGGCGTCCTGCGCTAATGCGGTGGGAGCCGTGACACCGGCCAGCCCCGCCGCGGCGGCGGCAGAGGCGGTGCCCTGCAGAAATCTGCGGCGGGACAGCGGCGTGGGGTGATGAGGGAAGTCCTCGAAACGGTCCTCGAAACGGTCCGTGGTGTCCAACGTTCCTCCTGCGAAGGGGGGTTGCGGCACATGGTCGGCAAAGAACCGGCTGATCGTGTCACGCCGTCCGGGGACCGGGGCAACTACGCCACGCGCGCCCCATGGCGCACCGCCGCCCCACGCGGAAGAGTGGGCGCCGACGACTCGTCAGCCACCGCCCCGGCAGTCAGGAGACGACGCCATGCAGGCCATGCAGCAGGACTTCCACCAGGCCCCGGACGGTGCCCGTATCGCCGCCTACACCTGGCTCCCGGAGTCCGGTCACCCGCGCGCCCTCGTCCAGATCGCGCACGGTGCCGCCGAACACGGCCGGCGCTACGACCGCTTCGCCCGCTTCCTGACCGGCCACGGCTATGGCGTCCTCGCCTCCGACCACCGCGGCCACGGTGCCACCGCCGCCTCCACCGGCGGCCGAGGTGTGGTCGGCGAGGACGCCTGGCGGGCGATCGTCAGCGACCTCAAGGGCATCGGCAACCATGCGGCCGCCGCCCACCCCGGCGTCCCGCTGGTGCTGCTCGGCCACAGCATGGGCGCGATGCTGGCCCGCGACTACGCCCAGGAGTACGGCGCCGACCTCGCCGGACTCATCCTCACCGGCGCCTTCCGCACCCTGCCAGGCCTGGACATCGACGGCGCCATCGCCGAGCTGGACCAGGAGATCGCCGAGCACGGCCGCAGCGCGCTCTCAGGCTTCATCCCGCGCAACTTCAGCTCCTTCAACGACGCTTTCCCCCACCGCACCGGCTACGAATGGCTCTCCCGCGACGCCGCCGAGGTGGACGCCTACGCCGCCGACGAGGACTGCGGCTTCCCGTTCTCCGCCGGTCTCGCCGCCGACTGGGTACGCGCCATCCGAAAGATCAACGACCCGGACAATCTCGCCCGCATCCCGCGCGGACTGCCCGTCCACATCGCCGTCGGCGACCAGGACCCCTGCCATCAGGGGATGACCCTGATCCATGAACTCCTGGAGGACTTCCGCTATCAGGGCACCCGCGATCTGACCTGGCGGGCCTACCCGGACGCCCGCCACGAGATCCTCAACGAGACCAACCGCGACGAGGTCCAGGACGACCTGCTGGCCTGGCTCGACAAGCACGTCTGAACCGGCGCGCGCTTCGGGGCGAGCGGTCAGACCATCACCACGTCCGCGGCGTCCGTGGCCCCGGCCGTGGCGCGCAGCGTGGCGTCGCCGAAGGGCCGCACGGTCGTCGCGTGGCCGCGGAGCCGGAGATCCGCGGCCGGGGCGCCGAGGTCAGACCTGTCCCGGCTTGAAGACGTCCTGCTCGATGAGGATCTTGTCGATCCGGGCCTTGTCCACCCGGTTCGTCACCTCCTCGACCTCCTGGCGGTCACGGATGCACTTGGCCAGCGTGAACGCGGAGGACACCACGAAGACCAGACCGATGGCGAGGAACCCGCGCTCCCACGGCCCCACCGGCAGTTTGATGATCCCGATCACCAGCGCCGCCAGCGACAGCCCGAAGGAGATCGCGGCCTGCACGAAGAAGGCCGTGGTCGTCGGCCGCTGAATCGATGGAGTAGTCATGCGCGTAGCGTGGCGGCACGGTGGCGGCGGTGCATGAGTACGGGTACTCATCTCTGCGTCGGCCGTACGCGGGCCGATGCGGAATATGGCAGCACCCACCCTCTGACATGCGGTATTGTTCTCGTGCGCGGTCGGCCCGGGATTTCCCGGCCGGAACGGGCAACGGGACGTGGCGCAGCTTGGTAGCGCACTTGACTGGGGGTCAAGGGGTCGCAGGTTCAAATCCTGTCGTCCCGACTTGTTTTTTCTGCAGGTCGGAGGCCGTTTCCGAATTTCGGAGCGGCCTTTTTGCATGCGTGGCCACCTCGACC
>NZ_JBSHAW010000074.1:0-18379 GCF_053611685.1 Streptomyces sp. NPDC054786
ACCCTCCACTCTGCATGGAGGGTTGGCCGCCGCCCGTTCGCTGTCGGCCCCGCCCACTCGTTCTCTCGCCGTCAACCCCCCATCATCAGCCATGCCGATTCCTTCGACGATTGGCCGAATCTGGACGGTCCCCGCGGCGGATCGGCCGGGGCGTGACGGTTGCCGCCCCGGCCGGCCACCGACGCGCCGGGCGAACCCTGAGGTGGGACTATGGGCCGGAGGCCCCGGGGCAGCGGCGTCTCTCGACGCCCCATAGGCCCCGAGAATGGCCGCAAGTCGCACTGTGAGGCGGCGGCGGGGTATGGATGCTGGTCCGGGACCAGCTGGCCCCACCCACTGGCACAGCCTTTCAGGAGGCCACATGACAGCAGGAGTGACCAACACAACCGCTGCAACAGACTGGGGCAAGGCAGATTTCGAGGCGATTTACAACTGCCCGGATCCCCGTCGGTACTTCACCACACTGCACCCCCTGGACTACGAGATTCCGCACCACGGCCAAGCGGTGTTCCGTGCCGTGGCCGAGACGCTGCAGCGGCACCGCAGCGACCGTCCACCGCTGAACGTCGTCGATCTGTGCTGCTCGTACGGGGTCAACGCCGCACTGCTCAACCACCGGCTGTCCCTCTCCGATCTCTACGGCCGCTACGCCGTGAACGGCCGGGCGCTGCCGCCCACCGACCAACTCACCGATGAGGACCGCTCGTTCTTCGCCAGTCGGCGGCATGCCGAACCCTTCCGGGTGACCGGCATCGACTCGGCGGACCGTGCGGTCGACTACGCCCGGAAGGTCGGTCTGCTCGACCACGGCTTCGCGGAGAATCTGGAACTCGAGGAGCCGAGCCCGGAGCTGCGGAAGGTGCTGGCCGACACCGATCTGATCACCGTCACCGGCGGCGTCGGCTATATCTCCGCGCGTACCTTCGCCCGCCTCTTCGACTGTGTCTCCACACCGCCCTGGGTGGCCGCGTTCGTGCTGCGTGAGGTATCCTACCGGCCGATCTCCGCCCTGCTGGCCCGGGCCGGCCTGGTGACGGAGAAGCTCACCACCCGTACGTTCCGTCAGCGGCAGTTCGCCGACGGCGACGAGCGGCAGGCGGCGTTCGAGGCGCTGGCCGCCCGCGGCCTGTCCACCGCGAACAAGGAAGCCGACGGCTTCTACCACGCCGATCTCTATCTCTCCCGGCCCGCCGCCGATGTCGCGGCGCTGCCACTGGAGGAACTGCTCCCCGGCTGAGCCGCCGGCCGCCCCGCTCAGTGCGGGTGGCGGGCCACCGAGACGTGCTCACGGGCGATCCGCTCGGCCACCGCGTACTCCTGGGCGACCAGGGCGTCGAGCAGCGCCGTGTGCTCGGATGCGTCGGCCAGCAGCTCGGCCGTACGCCTCCGGGGCCCGCCGGCCGGCGGCCACTGGGCGCGGCGCAGCAGATCGCCGGTGACCTCGGTGAGCCGGCGGTTGCCGGTGAGCGACATCAGGGCGTCGTGGAAGGCACGGTCCGCCTCGGCGTAGCCGACCCGGTCGCCGCGGGCGGCGGCCGCGACGCCCGCCTCGGCGAGCGGGCGCAGCTCCTCCCAGCGCTCGGGGGGCAGCGCCCGCGCCAGCCGGACGACCGCCGGCACCTCCAGCATCGCCCGGACCTCGGCCAGTTCGGCGAGGTCGCGGGAGCTGCGCTCGGCGACCCGGAAACCGCGGTTGGGCACCACCTCGACGGCGCCTTCGCCCGCGAGCTGCTGCATGGCCTCGCGGACCGGGGTCGCGGAGACGCCGTAGCGCTCGGCGAGTGCGGGCGCGGAGTAGACCTCGCCCGGGGTCAGCTCCCCGCCGACCAGCGCATGGCGCAGCGCGGCCAGCACCTGGCCCCGGACGGAGTGCCGCCGGGGCGCGGCGGGACCGGCCTGCGCGGGCACCCACGCCCGGGCGCGCGGCTCGTGTTCCGCTGTGCCCTGCTCCATGACGGTTCCTCCTGACGTTTCCAGCACCATAGGCGGCGCGCGCCGCGGTGCAAATCCCGGCGGCCCGTCCGGAAGCCGTACGGGCCGCCGGGACTGGCGCTCAGCGGGTACGGGTAAGCCTTGGGTAAGGTAAGGCTTACCTGCTGACGATCGCGATTCGGTGGTCTCCCGCATGACACGTGCCCCCGCCGCCCCGCCTGCTGTCCACCCCCACCCCCTCGCCGAGGCCTACGCCCGACTGTCCGCGGCCTTCCCCGGTCTGCGGGTGACACTGTGGGACGCGGCCCCGCCCAGCGGCGACGGCTGGGTGTGCGCCGCCGGACTCGCGGCCGGCGGCGAGAGCCTGGATGCCTTTCTCGCCTGGGACGACGCACAGATCGTGCGGGACTACGGACAGCGCGCCCGGCCGGACGTCATCGCGAGCTTCGCGCTGCACCGCTACGCCTGGCCCGCCTGCCTGCTGATCACCATCCCCTGGTTCCTGCACCGCCGAGTCCCGCGGCTGCCGGTGCAGGACGTCTCCTTCCAGCGCGAGCTGGGCCGGATGGCAGTGCGGATCAGCGCCTTCAGCTGCCTTCCGGACGATCCGGCCGCGGCGCTGCCCGGTGCCCGGGTGGTACCGGACGAGGAGGCGCTGCGGGCCGAGGTGCGGACGGCGGTGGCCCAGCACCTCAGGCCTGTGCTGGAGGGTTTCCGGCGCCGGATGCGGCGCGGGCCGCGGGCGCTGTGGGGCATGGCGTCCGACGAGATCGTCGAGGGTCTGTGGTACCTGGGGCATCTGCTGGGCGAGGAACCGCGTGCGGTGGCCGAGCTGGGGCGGCTGCTGCCGGGCGCCACCGCTCCGTACGTGGGGAGCGCGGGGTTCCGCGAGCTGACCGGGCCGCACGGCGAGGCGCTGGCGACCCGGGACCGCGCCGGCTGCTGCATGTTCTACACGCTGCGCCCCGAGGACACCTGCGTCACCTGCCCGCGCACCGGCGACGAGGACCGCGTCAAGCGCCTCACCGCAACCGCCTGACCCTGCACCGCCCTTTCCGGTACACCGCCCTTTCGGGTCATCGCATGCGCACGCAACCCGCCCGACCGGGTGTACTCCGCCCGGCCTCCGGGCGGAGCACACAACGCCGTTGAGGTCGTCGCTCCGGCGAGCGCCCTGCGTGTACCGCGCCCGGACAGCACACGGCCGGGGCCGCCCCGACGAGGTCAGCCCGCGCGCTGGAACCGGGCCAGGGCGTGCGCCGCCGCGCGGGTCGCCGGATACAGATCCCGGTACAGCACGTGCAGTTGGCCGTACGCATCCCTCGCTGCCGGGTCCGGCGCGCGCTGCTCGCGTACGGGGTTCCAGAGCGCGATGTCCGCCTCCGTGATCTGCTGCGCCGCCAGCCAGGCGGCGCCGTAACAGGCGCCGACGGTGACGGTGGGGATGTCCTGCGGCAGCCCGGTGACATCGGAGACGATCTGGGTCCAGAGCCCGCCCTGTGTGCCGCCACCGACCGCGACCACCCGCTCGATCCCGGCGCCCGCCGCGCGCATCGCCTCGATGTTGTGGCGTACGCCGTGCGCGGTGGCCTCCAGCGCGGCCCGGTACAGATCACCGCGGGTGTGCTCGACGGTGAGGCCGGCGATCACTCCGCGTGCGTCGGGGTCGGCGATCGGAGTGCGCTCACCGGCGAAGTACGGCAGCATCGCGAGGCCGCGTGCGCCGATACCGCTCCGCGCGGCCTCCGCGAGCAGGTCCGCGTGACCGGGCGAGCCGAACAGCCCGCGCAGCCACTCGGTGACCGCCCCCGAGGTGGCCATACCGCCGGCGAGGGAGCGGGTGGCGGGGAACGCGCCGACGGTGCTCCACAGCTCCGGCACCCGCAACTGCCCGGTGACGGTGGCGACGAGGAACATCGTCGTGCCGTACATGAGCATCAGATCGCCCGGCCGGGTCGCACCGACGCTCACCGCCTCGGTCCACGCATCGATGGTGCCGGTGATGACGGGGGTACCCGGGGTGAGGCCGGTCGCCGCTGCCGCCCCGGCCGTCACCGTCCCCGCCGGGTCGCCGGGCCAGCGCAGCTCGGGGAGTTCCGCGTGCGGCCACACCGCCTCCGCCCAGGGCCGGTACCAGTCCTGGGCCCGGGTGTCGTAGAACGGGACGGACTGGCTGGCCGAGTGGTGGTCGAGGACGTAGGCACCGGTGAGCCGGTGGGCGAGGAAGGACGCGGGCATGAACAGCCGCCGGGCGGCCGTGAACACCTCCGGCTCGTGCTCGGCCACCCAGGCCACCTTCGGCCCGACCGCCTGGGTGGACAGTGCGCTGCCGCACCGGTCGAGAACGGCCTCCCGGCCGAACTCCTCCCCCAGGCGGGCGATCTGCGCACCGGCCCGGGTGTCCACGCCGTACAGGATCGCCGGGCGCAGCGGCCGGTTCACGGCGTCGGCCAGGGCAACGCACGGGCCCATGCCGCTGACGCCGACCGCCTCCACCGGCTCGCCGTGGGCCAGGAGTTCCCCGGTGAGGCCGCGGAACTCCGCCCACCACACCTCGGGGTCCATCTCCACGTGTCCGGGCTTCGGGCGGTCGACCGTGTGTCTGCGCACCGCGGTCGCCCGCACCCGGCCCGCGGCGTCCACCAGGACGCCCTTGCTGCTGGAGGTACCGATGTCGACGCCGAGAAAGCTCATACCCGCACTTCCCCGCACAGGCGGACGCTGACACCCGCCGCGTGGAAGGCGGCCACCTCGGCGACGGGTGCGGCATCGGGGGCGGGTACGGCATCGGCGGCGCCGGGAGCGCAGGCGCGCTGGACGTGGTGGGCCGGTGCCGGGCCCGCCCCCGCCCGGCAACCACCGGCGCCCCAGAACCGCACCTCCGTCCCGCACGCCGCCCGCCAGGGTGGACTTAATCGAACCCAACTCGCCCTCATGCTGCAACAGTTCGACTTCAGCACGATGAATGCCTGCTTCCTTGCACCCCTTGGCGTTCTCTTGTTCCGAATACCTCGGTGACGGCATCGGCTTCCGCCAGGATGTCGCGCAAAACAGCGTTGGCGAGCCAAGGGATCCCAGAATGAGAATGACCGACATATCGCTGGATTGGCTGGTTCCCGGAGCCCTGCTGCTCGTCGGCGTGCCGGTGGCCGCGGCACTGGTGGTACGCGGGAGGCGCGCGGCCGCCCGAGCTGCCGGCGAGGATTCCTGGGAACGCAGCGAGGAGCGCCGGCGCCGCAAGGAGACCGTCTTCGCCTCGGCCTCCTATCTGCTGCTGTTCTGCTGTGCGGCGGTCGCCGCCGCACTGTCCTTCCACGGTTTGGTCGGCTTCGGCGTACAGAACCTCAACCTCTCCGGGGGCTGGGAGTACCTGGTGCCGTTCGGGCTCGACGGCGCGGCGATGTTCTGCTCCGTGCTCGCCGTGCGGGAGGCCAGCCACGGTGACGCGGCACTCGGTTCCCGGTTGCTGGTGTGGACGTTCGCGGGCGCGGCGGCGTGGTTCAACTGGGTGCATGCGCCGCGCGGCCTGGACCACGCGGGCGCGCCGCAGTTCTTCGCCGGGATGTCGCTGTCGGCGGCGGTCCTCTTCGACCGGGCGCTCAAGCAGACCCGTCGGGCGGCGCTGCGCGAGCAGGGCCTGGTGCCCCGTCCGCTGCCGCAGATCCGGATCGTCCGCTGGCTGCGCGCTCCCCGCGAGACCTTCGCGGCGTGGTCGCTGATGCTGCTGGAGGGCGTACGGACGCTGGACGAGGCGGTCGAGGAGGTCCGCGAGGACCGGCGCGAGAAGGAAACACACCGTCTCCGCAGGCGCGAGCAGGGCAAGCTCGACCGCGCACGCATCAAGGCCATCAACCGGCAGCACCGCGGCTGGAGCCTCGGTCGGGGTGGCGGCCGGCAGCTGGCGGTGACTCAGGCGACGTCGTCCCCCGCGGAGGTGGCCGACCCCGCCATAGCCGGCGACGCCGAGCCGCTGCTCACCGGCGAGCTGCCGGTGCGCGCCCGTCCGGCACTCAAGGCCGTATCCGGCGCTGAGACCGAGGGTGCCGATACCGCGGCCGGGTCCCGACCGGCCGTGGATCTCACCGCCGAGGACGACACCCAGACGATTCCCCGTCTGGACTCCCTGGAGGAGAAACTCGCCGAGATCGAACGGCAATTCGGCTGACGGATGGCGGACCGCGCCGACCGGCACCCTCGCCCATGGGTCAGGCCGGTCCGCCGCCCAGCTCGAACCACACGCTCTTGCCGAGGCTTTCGGTACGGATCCCCCATGCATCGGCTAAGGAACGCACCAGCATCAGCCCCCTGCCGGAGGTTCCTTCGGTCGTCGGTGTGCGCGGCTCGGGGCGGCCGGGAACGAAGTCCCGCACCTCCACCCGCAGCCGGTCGCTGACCCTGGCCGTGACGACGGCGCCGCCCTCCGCATGCACCAGGGCGTTGGTGACCAGCTCGCTGGTGAGCAGCGTCGCGACCTCCGCGAGCTCGCCGCCCCCCGGCGCCGCCCAGCGGTTCAGCAGCTGACGCAGCTCCCTGCGCACCTCGCCGACCGCTTTCAGATCCGCGTGCCGCACCTTGCGCTCCAGTACACCCGGCGCTCGCGCGGCGATCCCCCCGTTCCGGCTCCCCTCGGCCGTTTCCTGCTTTCTGTCCCGTTCTCCGCGCCGCACAGGCTGACGCATTATCTCCCCCGCCCCCAACGAACTTCGGCGCTCTGCCTCGAACAGCCTCACGGTCAGCATGCCCATCGGATCTGCGGCCATGCCTTCCGCCCGCCGGGTCACCGCTCCGCGTCCCGCACGCCGGGTGGGCCGAGCCGGGCCCCAGTGGGTATGCCTCACCCCGATCCTGTCGTGGAACCCCGGCCGGGACCCGGATGACCGGGACACCCCGGCAACCGCGGGGGCACCGCGCCCGCGCCCTGGAGGCGTCGGGCAGTACGAGCGTGAGGAGCCGCTGTGCACGACGACCGACTGCTTGTGGAGGGGCGCCTGGAGCGGGCGCTGGGGCAGTTCATCCGGCCCGCGCAGTACGCGGCGCGGGTACCGCTGCGGCTCACGGTCTGGCATGCGCCGGGCGTGGGAGCCTCCGCTGCTCCGGGGGGGTCGGGAGCCGGGGGAACAGTGCCGGTGGGCGAGGCACTGCGGGCCCCGTACGAGCCCTTCGCGGTCGGCGAACCCTGGGGGCCGCCGTGGTCCACGAGCTGGTTCCGGCTGGCGGGTGAGGTGCCGCGGGAGTGGGCGGGGCGGCGGGTGGAGGCGGTCATCGACCCGGGCTTCAGCGGTGACGGGCCCGGGTTCCAGGCCGAGGGGCTCGTTTACGACGCCGAGGGCGTGCCGGTCAAGGGCATCCATCCGCGCAACCGGCATGTCCCGGTCGGCGCGCCGGTCAGCGGCGGTGAGGAGGTGCGGCTGCTGCTGGAGGCGGCCGCGAATCCGGCGGTGCTGCGGGACTTCCGCCCCACCGACCTCGGCGATGTCCGCACCGCTCCGCGCCGGCCGCTGTACCGCTTCGCCTCGGCGGATCTCGCGGTGCTCGACGAGGACGTCTGGCAGCTGATCCTCGATATCGAGGTGCTGTCGGAGCTGATGCACGAGCTGCCCGCCGACGGCTCGCGCCGGCACGAGATCCTGCGGGCCCTGGAGGACATGCTGGACGCGCTCGATCTGCACGATGTCGGCGCCACCGCGACCGCGGGGCGGGCCGCGCTGGCGGACGTACTGAGCCGGCCGGCCACGGCCAGCGCCCATCGCGTCTCGGCCGCCGGACATGCGCATATCGACTCCGCCTGGCTGTGGCCGCTGCGCGAGACCGTGCGCAAGGCGTCCCGCACCTTCGCCAATGTCACCCATCTCGCCGGGGAGTACCCGGAGTTGGTGTTCGCCTGCTCCCAGGCGCAGCAGTACGCCTGGGTCAAGGAGCACCAGCCGCACCTCTGGGAGCGCATCAAGGAGGCCGTACGGAACGGCAATTGGGCTCCGGTCGGCTCGATGTGGGTGGAGTCCGACGCCAATATGCCCGGCGGCGAGGCGCTGGCCCGACAGCTGGTGCACGGCAAGCGGTTCTTCCTGGAGGAGCTGGGGGTGGAGACCGAGGAGGTCTGGCTGCCGGATTCGTTCGGCTATACCGCCGCCTTCCCGCAGCTGGCGCGGCTGGCCGGCGCGAAGTGGTTCCTGACCCAGAAGCTGTCGTGGAACCAGACCGACAAAATGCCGCACCACACCTTCTGGTGGGAGGGCATCGACGGCACCCGCGTCTTCACCCACTTCCCGCCGGTCGACACCTACAACTCGCAGCTGGCCGCCCGTGAACTCGCCCACGCCGAAAGCAACTTCGCCGACAAGGGCCGCGCCACCCGCTCCCTGGTGCCCTTCGGCTGGGGCGACGGCGGGGGCGGCCCGACCCGCGAGATGCTGGAGCGGGCCCGCCGGCTGCGCTCCCTGGAGGGCTCGCCGCGCGTCGGGATCGAGCCGCCGGCCCGGTTCTTCGAGTCCGCACACGCCGAGTACGGTCCGGCGGCGCCGGTCTGGTCGGGTGAGCTGTACCTCCAGTTCCACCGCGGCACGTACACCTCGCAGGCGAAGACCAAGCAGGGCAATCGGCGCAGTGAACATCTGCTGCGGGAGGCGGAGTTGTGGGCCGCGACGGCGGCGGTACGGGCGGGCGACGGCGGCTACGCCTACCCGTACGACGCCCTCGACCGCCTCTGGAAGACCGTGCTGCTGCACCAGTTCCACGACATCCTGCCGGGGTCGTCCATCGCCTGGGTCCACCGCGAGGCCCGTGACACCTATGCGGCGGTGGCGGCCGAACTGACCGGGATCATCGAGACGGCGCTCGGGGCGCTGGAGACGGATGCGGCAGCGGCGGCCGGGGGGCTGACGGTGTTCAATGCCTCGCCCTACGCCCGGGACGAGGTCGTCGCGCTGCCGGCGGCGGGCCCGGGGACGGACGGGCCCGCCGAGGTCGCGGTGCATGTCCCCGCGCTGGGCTCGGCGGCCGTCCGCCCGGCCGGTCCGGACTCCGCCACCCCGCCGCCCCCGCCGGTACGGGCGGACACCGGCGACGGAGGCACGGTCACGCTCGACAACGGGCTACTGCGGGTGCGCGTCGACGCCGACGGCCTGCTGGCCTCTGTGCGCGATCTGCACGCCGGCCGGGAGGTGCTGGCGCCGGGCGCCCGCGGCAATCTGCTGCAGCTGCACCCCGACCACCCCAACCAGTACGACGCCTGGGACCTCGACCGGCATTACCGCCACCGGCACACCGATCTGACCGAGGCCGAGTCCGTCGAGCTGGCCGAGGCCGGGCCGCTGTCCGCGACGGTGCGGGTGACCAGGGCGTTCGGCGCGTCCCGGATCACCCAGGAGCTGACCCTGCGGGCGGGCTCGCACCGCCTCGACATCGCCACCGACATCGACTGGCACGAGTCGGAGAAGGTCCTCAAGGCCGCCTTCCCCCTGGATGTGCACGCCGAACGGTCCACCTCCGAGGTGCAGTTCGGGCACGTACACCGCCCCACGCACACCAACACCAGCTGGGACGCGGCCCGTTTCGAGATCTGCGCCCACCGCTGGCTGCGGGTCGCCGAGCCCGGCTACGGCATCGCCCTGCTCAACGACTCCACATACGGCCATGACGTCACCCGCACCCCGCACCCCGAGGGCCTGGGTACGACGGTCCGGCTGACCCTGCTGCGCGCACCGCACAGCCCCGACCCCGAGACCGACCAGGGCGCCCACCGCTTCACCTATGCCCTGCTGCCGGGCGCCGGGGCCGGCGAGGCGGTGGCCGAGGGCCTGGCGCTCAACCTGCCCCTCAGGACCGCCACCGCACCGCCCGTCCCGCCGCTGATCCGCGTCGACCACCCGGCCCTGACCGTCGAGTCGGTCAAGCTCGCCGAGGACCGCAGCGGCGATGTGGTGGTGCGGCTGTACGAGTCCCACGGCGGACGCGCGAGCGGCACGCTCTCTCCCGCTTTCCCGGTCGAACGGGCCACCGTCACCGACCTGTTGGAGCGGCCGGTGCACGAGGAGCAGGAAGGACCGACATCGGATGTGGCGGTGGAGCTGCGCCCGTTCCAGATCCTGACGCTACGGCTGCGTCCGCAGCGCCCGCCAGCCGTCTGAGCTCGTACTTTGACCTGGAACGTTCACCGGGTTGGCGCTCGTGGTGGTGGACGATGTCGCGAGCACGCCCTCGGGCGGACGGATTGCATATGGGGTTCGCCTGGACCGGTGAGCGTCACGAAGAGCCCCGCACACGAGCCGCCAGGGATCGCGGACGGGGCCTTGGGAGTGGCCGGACTACTCAGCCGCTCCGGACTCCGCATCGGGAAAGACGAACCCGCGGACGGGCGCCCCGTCCTCGCCGTCCGGTTCCTCCTGAGCATCACGCCATGCCTGCACGAGGGGGGCGTATCGGGGGTTGGTCCATTCAGTCATGGGTCCTCCTGTCGATGCCCAGAGTGTGGCAGACGCCCGTTACGGCTTATCCCGGCACGGAGGCCGGGGGGCCGGCATGGGCTTGATCGGGCCGGTGTCGCTCGGGGAGTGCTGGCACTTCGCTGCGACGGTGACAAGCTGATCGCCTGGTGGGGAGCCCCACAGCTCCTCGTCGACGTCGTATCCGGCAGCCCGGATGGCATCCTGCGTGCGTACCAGAATCATCGGGTCGTAGTTCTTGGGGTCGTAGCCCGGGTAGTGATGGATGAAACCCCCGATCGACGCGCACAGCCCTGCGTACACCTTTGTGTGGAGAATCAGAGCGTGCCACCCCTCATCGACGACGCGCGAGGGCGCCAACGGGGCGTCAGGAGTCGCTGCGCAGACGGCCACGAACTTCAGCCCCTCATCGGCAATTCGCTCAGCGAGCGGGAGCTCCATACCGGGGTTGTTGTCCTTGACGGTCCTGGCGACGCTCCGATACGCCGCCGGGCTGATCAGATCCCTTACGGTGGTTAACACGTGTGACCTCTCATCGAGTTGTGTCGTACGGGCGCCGTCCCCGGCCGTGATCGCTGTCCAGGCATTCGGCCGGGGACGGTCGTTTCGCTTCGTGCAACCGGCCCGGGACACCTATGCCCCGGGCCGGGGTCTGTGACGGTCGTCCGGCAACACGTCTGACTCCGAACCACCGCATTCCGGCACCGAGGAGCGACAGGATCGTCCCAGCGGCCGACGTGCACGGTGTGTGCCTCATTGCCGCCCCGCCCGGCGGCAGCGGACGCACGGGTCGGGGCACGGCTGGATGGCTTCCTCGGCGGGGACGAAAGTGACGCCCGGGATGACGTACGGGCGAACCGGTAACGTCCCCGTCGATGTGTCGTCCATCCTGTTGTGTGCGGGCTCCAGTTGTTCCGACGTCATGATGTTCGCTCCCACTTCCCGCGCGTCCCGGGCAACGTGGAGGCTCAGCTCCTCCGCTGCCGCAGCACCCTTCGTGTCTCGGACTGACACGGGAATCATGTCGCCACGTTCCGTTACATACGACGACAGTCAAGGCGTCATGTCGGCGACATACTGGGCGTCATATAGGGGTCCTAAGAACCCAGTTACGCCCTACCGTAGGAGCATGAGCGGACCCAACACGATCCTTCAGACCGTACGTAAGGGGCTCCTCATGAGCCAGGATGATCTGGCACGCGCGCTACGCGCTGCCGGCGACCGCTCAGGTGATCCGAACGACGCCAGCAAGCGGCTTGTTCAGCGCTGGGAGTCCGGCAGCATCAGCGTTCCGCGCCCTGTCTATGCCCGTGCGCTGGAAGCCGTGACGGGACTCCCCATCGACTCTCTGGGGTTCAGCGGACTGGCTTCCGTGGCACGCGTGACGGACGACGGCGCAGGCGGCCACGATCTGCAGCCGGCTCCCTCAGGGGTAGCGCCGGCGCAAGCGCACCCGCCGCGGACCGAAGCGTCACCGTCCCGCGGGCCGCATTCCGGGGTGTGGCTGAGCCGTTACGAGTACTTCAGCAGCGGACGGAACGCAACGCACACCGGCCAGCACTTCGTAGTCGTGCTGCAACACGGTCATCGGCTCGCGGTGCGCAGCCTTCCTGACTCGTCCGATTCTCCGCTGACGATGGATCTGGAGATCGACGGTGCAGTGGTGACAGGCTCGTGGACGGAGCAGACGGCCTCGGAGGGCTACTACGCAGGTGCGCGGTACCACGGTGCAATCCAGATGCTCGTGGAACCGACAGGCCGTCGCATCGCCGGCAAGTGGGTAGGGTTCGGAAAGGACTTCGACGTGAATACGGGTCCATGGGAGTTGGTCTTCCAGGACGCGTCCACGTCGAAAGCCACCCTGGCGAAGTACAACCACCGCCCCTGAACGGTGGTGCAGCTCGACGAGTCCCGCGGCAGGCGTGCAGCCGGCACGCTCTCCCCCGGCCTCCCCACCGGAGGAACTTACCTACACCCGGGGAATGTTCCGCAGGTTGGAGCGGGCCATCTGCAGCATCTTGCCGACCCCGCCGTCCAGCACCATCTTGCCGGCCGACAGTGCGAAGCCGGACACCATGTCCGCGCTGATCTTCGGCGGGATCGACAGGGCGTGGGGGTCGGTGACGACATCGACCAGCGCCGGGCCCTTGTGCTTGAAGGCCTCGCGCAGTGCGCTGCGCAGTTGCTTGGGCTTCTCCACCCGAATGCCGTGCGCCCCGGCCGCGCGGGCGATGGCCGCGAAGTCCGGGTTCTGGTTGGTGGTGCCGTACGACGGCAGACCGGAGACCAGCATCTCCAGCTCCACCATGCCCAGCGAGGAGTTGTTGAACAGCACCACCTTCACCGGCAGGTCGTACTGGACCAGGGTGAGGAAGTCGCCCATCAGCATGGAGAATCCGCCGTCGCCCGACATGGAGATGACCTGGCGTTTACGGTCGATGAACTGGGCGCCGATCGCCTGCGGCAGCGCGTTGGCCATCGAGCCGTGGCTGAAGGAACCGATCACCCGGCGGCGGCCGTTGGGGGTGAGATAGCGGGCCGCCCAGACGTTGCACATACCGGTGTCGACCGTGAAGATCGCGTCGTCGGCGGTCTCCTCGTCCAGGATGGCGGCGACGAACTCCGGGTGGATCGGGACATGCTTCTCGACGTTGCGGGTGTAGGCCTTGACCACGCCTTCCAGCGCGTCGGCGTGCTTCTTCAGCATCCGGTCCAGGAACTTGCGGTTCTGCTTCGGCCGGACCTTGGGGATCAGACTGCGCAGCGTCTCGCGGACATCGCCCCAGACGGCCAGGTCGAGCTTGGTGCGGCGGCCCAGGTGTTCGGGCCGGACATCGACCTGGACGATCTTGTTGTCGTCGGGCAGGAACGCGTTGTACGGGAAGTCCGTGCCGAGCAGGATCAGCAGATCGCACTCCTGGGTGGCCTCGTAGGCCGCGCCGTAGCCGAGCAGTCCGCTCATCCCCACGTCGTAGGGGTTGTCGTACTGGATCCACTCCTTGCCGCGCAGCGCATGGCCGACCGGGGACTTCACCCGCTCGGCGAACTCCATCACCTCGGCATGGGCGCCCGCCGTGCCGCTGCCGCAGAACAGCGTGACCTTGTCGGCCTCGTCGATCATCCGGGCCAGCTTGTCGATCTCGGCGTCTCCGGGCTTGACGGACGGACGCGAGGTGACCAGGGCGTGTTCGATCGCGCGCTCGGGGGCCTGCTCGGCGGCGATATCGCCGGGAAGGGAGACGACCGCGACCCCGCTCTGCCCCACGGCGTGCTGGATCGCGGTCTGCAGCACCCGCGGCATCTGCTTGGTGCTGGAAATCAGTTCGCTGTAGTGGCTGCACTCGGAGAACAGCCGGTCGGGGTGGGTCTCCTGGAAGAAGTTGGTGCCGATCTCGCTGGAGGGGATGTGGGAAGCCAGGGCGAGGACCGGGGCCATGGAGCGATGGGCGTCGTAGAGGCCGTTGATGAGGTGCAGATTGCCGGGGCCGCAGGAGCCTGCGCAGGCCGCGAGCTTGCCGGTGAGCTGGGCTTCCGCCCCGGCGGCGAAGGCGGCGACCTCCTCGTGGCGGACCTGGATCCAGTCGATCGCGGAGTTCCGCCGGATGGCGTCCACCACCGGGTTGAGGCTGTCGCCGACGACGCCGTAGAGCCGCTGCACCCCCGCCCGCACGAGGATGTCCACGAACTGCTCGGCCACGGTCTGCTTCGCCATGTCGCTGTCGCTCCTTCGACGGGGGGAGGGCTGCCCGCTGACGCGGTGGGGGATGCCTTCCCATGAACCCATGCGGTGCCCCGGCGCGCCTCCGCTGTGTGTCCCCGGTCCACGCTCCGGATCCCCGTGTGCCCGGCGCTACGACTCCCACACCCCGACGGCCGTACGGTCCTTCGGGTGGCCCTCGACCCGCAGTTGCGCGGTCGCGAGGAAGTCCACCAGGCCCGGCGGTTCGGCGGCGGACCACCGGTCGGCCAGCCGGGCGGCGACGGCGGGCTCCTCCCGCAGCGGCTCGGCGAGGCCGGCGCTGCACAGCAGCAGAGTGTCCCCCGGACGGGCGAAGGCCGTCCGGAAGAGGAACGGCTCGGGCCGCGCCGGGCTCTCGGCCGGGGCCGGGGCGGGACGGGGCAGTCCGCCGGTGCCGCCCGCCGCCTCCCTGGAGACCTGGCCCGTCACGGCGGGCTCCAGGTCCTGCCAGGCGCCGTCGCGCAGCAGGAAGAGGCCGCCCGCGCCGACGCCGAAGAACACCCGGGTACGGCAGTCAGGGTCGGCGGGCAGCAGCAGACAGCGCAGCGCGGCCGGGTACCGCTCCGGTGGGACGGCCCGCTCCGGCGCCCGGCCGCGCAGCTTGCCGTAACTGCGGTCGGTGAGCCGCTGCAGCCCGGACTTGAGGGCGTCGCGACGGTCCGTGCGGATGTCCTCCGCCAGTCGGGTGTAACTGCGGCCGACCGCGCCGCCGATCCAGGTGCAGGCGTCCCGGGCGGCGCGGTCGGCGCCCTCGGCGGGCGTCCGGCCGGTGGCGACGGCAACCAGGATCAGGGCGTGCCGGCCGGCCCCGAAGCGGGCGGTGAGCAGCGCATCACGGCGTACGTCACCGCGACGGCGGGCGGCGTCGCCGCGCTGTGAGGCGGCGCGCAGGGTCAGCGCGCCGTACCGGGCGCCGTCCAGCATGGTGTCGGGCACCACGTCGTCGAGCGCGGCCGGGTCGGCGGCGGGCAGTTCGCCCGGCTCGGCCCCGTAGGCGGGCGGCCGGTCACCGGCGAGGCCGGCGGTGGCGGGCGGCGGCGTGTCCCGGGGTGCGTGTGGGACCGGGGCGGCTCGTGGGCCGGCGGACGGGCGGTCGGCGGATGCCGTGTGCACGCTGGAGCCGGTGGACCGGAGCGGGATCGGTGCCGACGGCTCGGGCGGGGGTGGTCCGGACCGGCCCGGCGGTTCCCGCGGTGGCGGCTCGGCCGTACCGGAATCCGGGGGCTCCTCCGGCGCCGGATCGGCCCACCGCGGCACGCCCAGCGCCCGCAGCGCCGACTCGACCCGGTCATCGAGGGTGTCCGGGGCGTCGGACGGCCCGGCATCGCACACCGCGCCGCGCGCCGGGGTGCCCTCTCCCGCGCCCTCGCCGCCGCTGCCGTCGCCGTACAACTGCCGCCACCAGTCGTCCTCGTGGCCACGCGCGGCTCCCTGCTGATTCATGGGCCGTATTGTCCCTGGACGGCCACGGCCGAAACAGGGCGCGAAAGAGCGTCCACCGGGCGGCCGGCCTCCTACGGGTGACCGTCCGACGGAGTGCAGCGGTCGGCGCAGGTCACGGGTGCGGACCAGGGACGGTCCGACGGATCAGGGACGGAAGGGCGGCCGTGATCCGTCGGACCGGTCCTGAGATCCGGCGGTCCGGATTGCCGTGGGCGTCGGCCAGTTCGGCCTTCGGCGTTGTCTGTTTGCCGGGTGATGCGGGAGGGGCAGGGCTGACGGCGGGACACTCGCCGGGCGCCCCGGTCCGGCCGGCCGGCAAGCGCTTCCGGGCCGCGTCCGGCACGCTGGGCCCATGAGAGTGTGCAGCGTACGAGCCGTCATGGGGCGTGCGCCCGCCGGGAGTGAGGCCGGCGCGTGAGCGAGAGCAGCGAGCGAGCCTTCGGACGGTGCCTGCCTCGCGACGGCAAGCCGGCCCCGCGACGTGGGGCCGGCGCATGAGTGTGTGGCAGCTGGTTGCGGTCGGACTGGTGTTGCTGCTCGGGCTGCTCGGGGTGCTGGTGCCCGGTATCCCCGGACCGCTGATCGTCTGGGCGGGCGTGCTGTGGTGGACGCTCTCCGAGAAGTCCTCCCTGGCCTGGTTGGTGCTCATGGGTGCCACCGCCGTGCTGCTCCTCAACCAGACGCTGAAGTGGCTGCTGCCGGTCCGCAATCTGCGGGCCGCGGGCGCGCCGTACCGGACGCTGTTCCTGGCGGGGGTGGCCGGCATCGTGGGGTTCTTCGTGATCCCGGTCATCGGGGGTCCGCTGGGCGCCGTCGGCGGCCTCTACCTGCTGGAGCGGATCCGGCTCGGCAGCCATGGCGATGCCCGCGCCTCGACCCGTACGGTCATGCGCGCCATCGGCCTGAGCGTGCTGATCGAGCTGTTCGCCTGTCTGCTGGTCGTCGGCGCCTGGGCCGGGGCCGTGTCGGCGGGCTGAGCCGTCACCCGGCCCGGCCGGCCACGGCACACACGGGCGGGGCCGACGGCGGGGGTGCCTCCGACGGCCGGTACGCCTCCGACGCCCCGGACACCTCCGACGGCCCGGACGCCCCCGACGGCCCGGACGCCCCCGACACTTCTCCGGTCAGCATCTCCCCCGCCGGCAGCAGCCCGGCGTGCCACAGATGGTGCAGGGCGTACGCACCCCAGGGCCGCCACGCGGCGGCCGGGCCCACCCTCCCGTGCCCGTCCCGCTCCTGACCGCTCCCCTGCGCCGCCGCCCCCACATCCGGGTCGCCCAGCGCACGCATCCTGAGGTACGCGGCCGCCCGCGGGCCGACCCCGGGCAGTGCGGCCAGCGCCCGTTCGGCGGCGCCACGGTCCGCGCCCGCGTCCAGCAGCACCGCACCGTCGGCGAGTGCGGTGCACAGCGTGCGGACCGGCTCCGCGACCTCCGCGCCGGTCAGTTCAGCGGGTGCGGGGAAGAGGTGGGTGAGCCCGCCGTCCGCCGCGTCCAGCGGTTTGCCGTACCGCCGCACCAGCGCGGCGGCGCGCTCCGGCGGGCCGCCGAGCACGGTCCGTACCGCGAGTTCCCCGGGGTCCGCCGCGCCGGGTGACCGCAACCCCGGCCGCTCGGCCACCAGCGGCCGGAGCAGCGGATCCGCGCCGAGCCGCTCGGCCACCGCGTACGGGTCGGCATCCAGGTCGAACAGCCGGCGGATCCGCTGCACGGCCGTCGACAGATCCCGCAGATCGGTCAGCCGCAGCCGGCACTCCAGCCAGCCGCCGTCCGTCCCGCGCGCCGCCGGGCACACCCGGCCCGCCGCTGGCCGGCGCCGTCCGGGCAACCCGGCGGGCTCGTCGACCTCGGCGATCCCGCTGCCGTGGCTGAGCCGCAGCGTACGGCGGTAGGTACGGCCGCCGCCGGGCCCGCGCACCTCCTCGACGCCGGGCACCGCCCGCGCCTGCAGAAAGTCGAAGATCTCGGCCGCCGCGTACGGCCCGCGGTAGGCCAGCCGCAGCGGAATACCGGTGGCCGCCGAGCCGTCGTCGGCACCGGCTCCGCCCGGTCCGGTGCCCACCTCGGTGCCCGCCCCGTTTCCGGCGGTACGGCCCGCGGCGCCCCCACGCCCGGCCGCCGCCCGCAGCTCGCTGGGCGTGCCGGCGTAGATCTCCCGCATCGTGTCGTTGAACTGCCGGATGCTGGCGAACCCGGCCGCGAACGCCAGCTCGGTGACCGGCAGCGCCGTGGTCTGCAGCAGCACCCGCGCGGTGTGCGCCCGGCGGGCCCGCGCCAGCGCCACCGGCCCCGCGCCGAGCTCCGCGGTCAGCTGCCGCTGCACCTGACGCGCGCTGTACCCCAGCCGCTGCGCCAGCCCGCCGACGCCCTCCCGGTCGACCACTCCGTCCCCGATGAAGCGCATGGCCCGGCCGACCAGGTCGGCACGCACATTCCACTCGGCGGACCCCGGCACGGCGTCCGGCCGGCACCGGCGGCAGGCCCGGAATCCGGCCGCCTGCGCGGCGGCGGCCGACGGAAAGAACCGCACATTCACCCGCTTGGGAGTGACCGCGGGACAGCTCGGCCGGCAGTAGATACCGGTCGTCACCACCGCGAAGAAGAATTCCCCGTCGAACCGCGCATCCCGGCTGGACACCGCTTCGTACCTGGCCTCGTCGTTCATCACCCCTTCAGTCTGCGCCGCACGCAGCTCCCGGACCGGCGGAAATCGGACATGGCGTTCGGGGGTGGGGGGGGCCCCCCCCCGCCCCCCCCCCCCCCCCCCCCCCCCCACCACCCCCCCCCCCCCCCCCCCAAAAAATTGCCGCGCCCCCCCCGGCAGA
>NZ_JBSHAW010000074.1:18389-24191 GCF_053611685.1 Streptomyces sp. NPDC054786
GGCCGGCCCACGGCCGGCCCACCCCCGCCGCGTCACCTCACTTCTGCGGCCCCCGCTTCCGCTCCATCATGTGCCGGCCCAGCGCCTGCTTCTGCTTCCAGTCCCGGCGGATCTCGGTGCGCAGCCGGGCGTCCGTCTTGGCCACGATGCGCTGGTTCTCCCGCAGCAGCTTGCGGTAGCTCTCCAGTCGGCGCACGGGCAACTCCCCGCTCCCGACGGCCTCTTGCACCGCACAGCCGGGCTCCGCCTCATGCGCACAGTCATGGAAGCGGCAGTCCTCGGCCAGCGACTCGACATCCGAGAACGTCCGGGCCAGCCCGGTCCCGGCATCCCACATCCCGACCCCGCGCAGCCCCGGCGTATCGATCAGCACCCCGCCGCCGGGGAGCGCCCGCAGATCCCGTGTGGTCGTGGTGTGCCGGCCTTTGCCGTCCCGGTCACGGATGGCCTGCACGAGCTGGACCTCCTTGCCGAGCAGGGCGTTGGCCAGCGTGGACTTGCCCGCGCCGGACTGCCCCAGGAGGACGGACGTACCTCCCGTGAGCAGGGCGGTGAGCACATCGAGCCCCTCGCCGGTCGCCGAGCTGACCGCCAGCACCTGCACCCCGGGAGCCGCGGACTCCGCGTCGGCGGCGAGATACGCCAGAGTGTCCGCCTCACCGGCCAGATCGGCCTTCGTCAGCACCACCAGCGGCTGCGCCCCGCTCTCCCAGGCCAGCGAGACGAAGCGCTCGATACGCCCGAGATCCAGCGCGTCGGCCAGCGACACCGCGATCACCGCGTGGTCGACGTTCGCCGCGAGGATCTGCCCTTCGGAGCGCTTGGAGGAAGCGGACCGCAAAAACGCCGTACGCCGGGGCAGCAACGCCCGCACCACACCGTCGAGATGGCTGCCGACCAGCCCGTTCTCCAGGTCGATCACGGCCCAGTCACCGGTGCACGGCACCCGCATCGGATCGCTCGTGGCCACCAGCGCGGTATCCGCCAGAACGGTCCGGGTGCCCTCGCCCCCGGGCACGACGACATCCACCCGCCCGCGGTCCACGCGGACGATACGGCCGGGCACGAACCCCTGCCCGGCATGGGGGGTGAAATTCTCCGCGAACCCGTCGTCCCAGCCATAGGCGGTCAACGGGTGCGCAGCAGAGAGATCGAGGTCGAACAACGGGATGACCCTTCAGGAAGGAGCAGCCCCGGCCGCCCGCGCAACGCGCGGGGAGAAGAAGAGAAGTGACGTCGAGTCAGCCGGAGACCGCAGAAGTGAGATGGATGATCTTCTGGATGCGGACAGCACCCTGCGCAGCGACAGTCATCAGTACTCACCTCCCGCATTCCTCGACGGCCAACGACGGTGACCTCGGGACACCGTCTCGAACAGGGCTCACCGTAGACCGGCCCGGCACAGCGGCGCCATCCTTTTTCCCGACGCCACCTCCGCCCTCGTCAGCACCGCTCCCCCGGCGCCGCCCCGCGCCATGCCCGCGAGGGGCCCGACCGCGGCATCCGGTCGGGCCCCTCGTACGCGCGGTGGACGGTCCGGGCCCAGGCCGCCCGGTGTCACGGATTCAGGCGCCCGTGACGCCGTCGATGCTCTCCCTGAGCAGATCCGCATGGCCGTTGTGGCGTGCGTACTCCTCGATCATGTGGACCAGGATCCAGCGCAGCGAAACACCCTGACCGCCGACGAGATCCGCCTCCTGTCCCGGGAGTTTGCCGGTGTCGTCCAGCGAGGCGGCGGCGATCAGTGCGCGGCTCCGGGCGACTTCCGCGCGCCAGAGGGCCAGTACCTCGTCGATCCCGCGGTCCGGCGCGAGCGCGAAACCGTCTTCGTTCCCCGTGCCGTTCACCGGCGGGACGTCCTGACCGGCGAACACCCGCTGGAACCAGTTGCGTTCGACCTCCGCCATGTGCTGCACCAGGCCCAGCAGCGTCATGGGCGACGGTGCCACCGAGGCGAGGCGGAGCCGGCGGTCGTCCAGTCCCTCGCACTTCAGCGGGAGCGTGGCACGGTGGAAGTCCAACCAGCTTTCCAGCATGGCGCGTTCATCGGCCTGTAGGGGCGGAATAGGCCGCCCGTCCGGTGTTGTCCCCATGGGCCCTACCCTTTCACGGGGCGCGGGCGGGCGGCAGGGCAGTGTGGCAGCCCGGCAACCAGGCGTCAGAGTGTCCTGCGAGACGGGCAGGACGAGGAAGGCGAGGGGTTTCGCCCCGGTCTCGCGTGTGGCGAGGGCTTCGCCCCGGTGTCTCACGCGTACGGGACCTGCGGCACGGGAAGGGCGGCTAAGCACTGCTCAATAGCGTGTGGCGAGGGCGTACCGGCGGCACACGGGGCCGAGGCGGCCGAGCACCCCGCGGCGGAGCACAGTGCTAAATATGGGTCATGACGGAAATTTTCGGGCGAGAGGGTGACGCTTCCCGGCCGTCATCACGCTTCCCGGGACGGCGCCTCCGCTCGCTGCGGAAAGTGCAGAGCGTTGCGGGCCAGGTGTTGGTGCTGCAGCCCGTCCTCACGGTGCTGCTGGTCGTCGCGGCCGTCGTGGCTCTCGTCCTCCAGGCGGAGGGCGCGAGCATGCAGGAGGCCCGTCAGCGCTCCGTCGTCGGGGCGGCCGCCTTCACCCATGCGCCCGGAACCCTCGCCGCCATGACGTCCCGCGACCCGACCGCGCTGCCGCAGCCCCGGGCGGCGGCGGCACGTAAGGCCTCAGACGTCGACCACATCGTCGCGTTCAGCCCACGGGGCATCCGGGCGGGCGAACAGGTGGTGCACCCGATGCCGCTGCTGCTCGGCGCCGCCGGTGGCCTGCTGGTGGTCGCCGGCGGGGCGGCGTGGGTGAGCCGTCGGCTGCGGCGGCAGAGGCACGGGTTGCATCCGGCCGAGTTGCGGCGGATGTATGAGCATTACGACGCGGTGCTGCACGCGGTACGGGAGGGCGTACTGATCATCGGCAGCGACGGACTGCTGCTGCTGGCCAACGACGAGGCCCGGCGGCTGCTCGCACTGCCCGTGGACGCGGAGCGGCGCCCGGTCGCGGAACTGGGTCTGGAACCGCGGCTGAGCTCGCTGTTGACCTCGGGACGGGAGGTGACCGACGAGGTGCTGCCGGCGGGCGACCGGCTGATTGCGGTGAACGTCCGGCCGACCGCCCCCTACGGCGGGCCCGCCGGGACCGTGGTGACGCTGCGGGACACCACCGACCTGCGGGCGCTGGCCGGGCGGGCGGGGGTCGCCCAGGAGCGGCTGAAGCTGATCTATGACGCGGGGCTGCGGATCGGCACCACGCTGGAGGTGGGGCGTACCGCCGAGGAGCTGGCCGATGTCACGGTCCCCCGGTTCGCCGATGTGGCCACCGTCGAGCTGCTGGAGCCGGTGCTCCGCGGCGATGAACCGGCGGCCGGGACGGGCACCGATCTGCGACGGATGGCGGTCAGCGGGGTCCCCGACGAATCGGCGATCTACCGGGTGGGCGAGGTGCTCAGGTTTGTGCCCGGCACCCCGATGGCGACGGCGCTGGAGAGCGGCCGGCCCATCCTGGTGGACGATCTGCTCAGGTCGGACGAGTGGCGGCGACCGGACCTGGAGAGCGCACAGCGCGTGCTGGACGCCGGTATCCGCTCGCTGATCGCCGTACCGCTGCAGGCGCGGGGCGTGGTGCTGGGGCTGGCCAACTTCTGGCGGACCGAGACGTCCGGCGGCTTCGAGGAGGAGGACCTGGCCTTCGCCGAGGAGCTGACCGCGCGGGCCGCCGTCGCGATCGACAACGCCCGCCGCTACACCCGTGAGCACACCACGGCCGTCACCCTGCAGCGCAGTCTGCTGCCGCAGACCCTGCCCGAGCAGTCCGCCCTGGAGGTGGCCCACCGCTATCTTCCCGCGCGCGCCGGGGTCGGCGGCGACTGGTTCGATGTCATCTCGCTGCCCGGCGCCCGGGTCGCGCTGGTGGTCGGCGATGTCGTCGGACACGGTCTGCACGCCGCCGCCACCATGGGCCGACTGCGCACCGCGGTCCACAACTTCTCCGCCCTCGACCTGCCGCCCGACGAACTGCTCAGCCATCTGGACGAACTCGTCACCCACATCGACACCGACGAGGCGCAGGCGGCGGCCCCCGGAACCGGTGCGGAGGGCGAGGACGAGGGGCCCTGGCCGGGCGGCATGGACAGCGACTCCAAGGGCGTGCCGGCGTACACGGGGCGCACCGGCATCACCGGCGCGACCTGCCTGTACGCCATCTACGACCCGAGCGACGGCCGGGCCACCCTGGCCAGGGCGGGCCACCCGGGACCGGCCGTGGTCGCCCCCGACGGCACCGTGTTGTTCCCCGACATGCCCGTCTCCCCGCCTTTGGGCCTGGGCGGCAGCGAGCCGGTGGAGACCACGGAACTCACCCTGAGCGAGGACTCCCGGCTGGTGCTGTACACGGACGGGCTGATCGAGGGCCGCGACCGCGATATCGGCAGCGGCCTGGAGCTGCTGCACACGGCCCTGGCCGCCGCGGCGGACCGCACACCGGAGCAGATCTGTACGGCGGTCCTCGACACGATGCTGCCCGAACACCCCAGTGACGACATTGCCCTGCTGGTGGCCCGTACGCAGTTGCTGGACCCCGACCGGACCGCCGAATGGGAGGTGCCCTCCGACCCGGCGGCCGTCGGCCGTATCCGGTCGGAATGCCTGCGCACACTGGAGTCCTGGGGGCTGGCGGCGCTCTCGTTCACCACCGAGCTGATCCTCAGCGAACTGATCACCAACGCCATCCGCTACGGGGCCCAGCCGATCCGCGTCCGGCTGCTGTACGACCGCGCCCTGATCTGCGAGGTCTCCGACGGCTCCAGCACCTCCCCGCATCTGCGCCGGGCCGCCGCCACGGACGAGGGCGGCCGCGGCCTCTTCCTCGTCGCCCAGTTCGCCCAGCGCTGGGGCACCCGTTACACACCGAACGGCAAGGTCATCTGGACCGAGCAGTCCCTCGACGGCGGCCGGCCGGAACCCGGTCCGGACTCGGTCGACGACATCCTCGACCAGTGGGACGACGTGCCGGCGCTGTGACGTGGCACGGCGCGGGGCGCGCCCGGGACGGCTGGGCGGAGGGCCGCCCGGCGTCGCCCGTGCCCCGGCCGCCCGGCCCCACCCGCGGCGGCGGGCGGATGCACCCCCGTTGCCCCCTGGCTAAGCTCGGTGAGGGGGCCGAAGATCTGATCTTGGAGGCTCCCATGGTGCAACTGCCCGAAGCGCGTGATCTGGCCCCCCGGCTGGCGACCGGTGCGTTCATCCTGAATTCCGGGCTGACGAAGCTGCACGCCGACCAGGCCACCGCGGAGGCCGTGCACGGGATGGCCTGTGTGGCGTATCCGTTCCTGGACAAGATTCCCGCCGAGCGGTTCACCCGGCTGCTGGCATGCTCGGAACTCGTGGTCGCCGGCGCACTGCTGGCGCCGTTCGTACCGACCCGGCTGGCCGGACTGGCACTGACCGGGTTCTCCGGCGGGCTGGTCGGTCTGTACTTGCGCATCCCCGGGATGCGGCAGGAGGGGAGTCTGCGGCCGACCCAGGACGGAATTCAGATGGCCAAGGACACCTGGATGCTGGGCATCGGCCTGGGGTTTCTGGGCGCGTCGGGCCGGCGGCGGAGGGCCGCGGCATCCCGGTACCGGCACTCGGCCTTCTGCCGGCGACACCACCGGGGACGTTGCTGGTGCTGAGGGCCGCGGAGGCCGCGTGCCGGTGCTGAGCTCCGGTCAGCCGTTCCCGGGCCGAAAACCGGACGAAGCGAACCCCTGAGCGTTGTTGACAATGCTCAGGGG
>NZ_JBSHAW010000075.1:0-23281 GCF_053611685.1 Streptomyces sp. NPDC054786
GTGCGGACCCGCCCTGGCAGAGCGGGGTGACGGGCCGGTCCGGGCCCGGCGCGTCACCCCGCGTCACCCAGGTGTTTCCCCCGCAGGGATGATCAGGCGATCAGGAAGAAAGGGCCGCACCCCGATGACCTCCTACCAGGACATGCCGTGGCTGGCACAGCTCAACGACGCCCAGCGCGCCCCCGTCCAGCCGCCCCCCTCGATGCTGCACGCCTTCCGGACCGCGGTGGGCCGGGTCCCCGACCGTACGGCGCTCGCCTACTTCGACGGCCGGCTGTCCTACGCAGAGACCGATGCGCTCTCCGACGGCATCGCCGCCCACCTCGCCGAGCGCGGCTTCCGGCGCGGCGAGCGGGCCGCGGTGATGCTGCAGAACACCCCGCACTTCGTGCTCGCACTGCTCGGCGTGTGGAAGGCCGGCGGCGTGGTGGTGCCGGTCAACCCCATGTATAAGTCCGCCGAGATGCGGCACATCCTGGACGACGCCGAGGTCACCGCCGTCATCTGCGCCGACCGCACCTGGGACGGCTTTCTGCGCGCCACCGCCGCCGAGGCACCGTCCGTACGGCTCGCGCTCACCGCCTGGGAACGGGACCTGCAGACCCGTGACGACCGGCGGGTGCTGCGCGGTGAACGGCTCGGGCCGCAGGAGGGCGCCGACGACCTGCTGACCGTCGCCCGCACCGCGGGACGGATCCGCGCGGTGCCGGCCGACCCCGAGCTCACCGCCGACGACCTCGCATTGATCAGCTACACCTCCGGCACCAGCGGCACCCCCAAGGGCGCCACCAACACCCACGGAAACATCACCTACAACGCCGAACGCCAGCGCACCGGCCTGGGCCTGCCCGAAGGCGCCACCTACTTCGCGCTCGCCCCGCTCTTCCACATCACCGGCATGGTCTGCGAACTGGCGGCCTGTGTCGCCAACTCCGGCACCCTCGCGCTCTCCTACCGCTTCGACGCGGGCGTCGTCCTGGACGCCTTCGTGGAGCACCGCCCCGCCTATACGGTCGGGCCCTCCACCGCCTACATGGCGCTGATGTCCCACCCCGGCGTCACCCGCGACCACTTCGCGTCCTTCCGGACCATGTCCTCGGGCGGCGCCCCGCTGCCGCCCGCCCTCGTCGAGAAGTTCCGCACCGACTTCGGCCCCTACCTCCACAACGGGTACGGCCTGACGGAGTGCACCGCCCCCTGTGCCAGCGTCCCGCCCGGCAAACAGGCACCGGTCGACAAGGTCTCCGGCACGCTCGCCGTGGGCGTGCCCGGCCCCGACACCGTCGTCCGGATCACCGACGAGAACGGCCAGGACCTGCCGTTCGGCGAGCAGGGCGAGATAGCGGTCCGCGGCCCCCAGGTCGTCCCCGGCTACTGGCGCCGCCCCGACGCCACCGCCGAGGCCATCCCGGACGGCGAGCTGCGTACCGGCGACATCGGCTTCATGGACGCCAACGGCTGGCTGTACGTCGTCGACCGCAAGAAGGACATGATCAACGCCTCCGGCTTCAAGGTGTGGCCGCGGGAGGTCGAGGACGTCCTCTACAGCCACCCGGCGGTGCGCGAGGCGGCGGTCGTCGGGGTGCCCGACGCCTACCGCGGCGAGTCGGTCAAGGCCTATGTCAGCCTGCGCCCCGGCACCGCCCCGGACCCCGCCGAGCTGGCCGCTTACTGCAAGGCACGGCTCGCCGCGTACAAATATCCCCGTGTGGTGGAGATCCTGGCCGAGCTTCCGAAGACCACGAGTGGCAAGATCCTCCGACGGGAGCTGCGCCACCGCGCATGACTAGGCACGAAGGACAGGTGAGGGCGATGGCCGGCACGAAGGACGGCAACGGCAACGGTGGTGCGAAGCCGGTGGCCCAGCGGCTGCTGGCCACCGCCACGAGGCTCTTCGCTGAGCAGGGGTATGACCGCACCTCGGTCCAGGAGATCGTCGATGCGGCGGGCGTCACCAAGGGCGCCCTCTACCACTACTTCGGCTCCAAGGAAGATCTGCTCCACGAGGTCTACGGCCGGGTCCTGCGGCTCCAGCAGGAGCGGCTCGACCAGTTCGCCGGCGCCGAAGAGCCGGTGGAGAAGAGACTGCGGGACGCCGCCGCCGATGTGGTCGTCACCACCATCGCGAACCTCGACGACACCAAGATCTTCTTCCGCTCGATGCACCACCTCAGTCCGGAGAAGGACAAGCAGGTGCGCGCGGAGCGGCGCCGCTACCACGAGCAGTTCCGCGCCCTGGTCGAGGAGGGCCAGCGCACCGGCGTGTTCGCCGCCGACATCCCCGCCGACCTGGTCGTGGACTACCACTTCGGTTCCGTGCACCACCTGGGGACCTGGTACCGCGAGGACGGGCCGCTCAGCCCGCAGCAGGTCGCGGACCATCTGGCGGACCTGCTGCTGCGCGCCCTGCGGCCGTAGTCCTGAGGCCGCACCGAACGCCGTGGTCCGGGGCACCTGGCCCGCCGGACCACGGCGTTGCGGTGCCGGCCCACGCCTGCGCCCGGCGGGAGGCCGCCTCGGGCGTGGCGCCGGGATGCCTGCTGTCCGCCACGGGCGCGCTCGGTGTTCCGTTCGCCACATGTGCGGGGGGTGGCGCGATCCCGCACCCTCACCGTGGGTATCGGACCGGGCACATCGGGGTGAGCCCGGCCGCCTCGCGCCACGCCGCGAAGGGCTTCACCGCATCTTCCGGAAAATTATTGGATTGCGCGCAAGACCAGTGGGAATGCGCTCGGGGGCAGCGACACTCAAGGGGCGGCTGTGGCTCGGGGGTGTCCTCATCCGCTGTCCGTAACTTACGGTATCGATAGTACTGCTATCACTACCGATGTGGGTGGCCTTGTGGCTGAAGTGACGCTGTTTCTCCGGGAGTACGCACGGACGCGCCGGGAGGTGGGCGCGATTGCTCCGAGCAGTCCCCGGCTCGGCAGGGCCCTGACCCGCTATCTCATCCCCAGCCCCGGCCGTTCCCGTGCCGTCCTGGAGGTGGGGCCGGGCACCGGAGCGGTGACCCGTCATATCGCCGACGCGCTCGGCCGGCAGGACACCCTCGACCTGGTCGAGGCCAACCCCCGCTTCGTCGACCTGCTTCACGATGCCTACGGCAGTGACCCGCGGCTGCAGTTCCTCACCGGCCTGGTGCAGGAGCACGAACTCGGCACCTACGACACGATCGTCTGCGGTCTGCCGTTCGCGAACTTCGACGCCCCGACGACGACGGACATCTTCGACCGGCTGCTCGGCGCCCTGCGGCCCGGCGGCACCCTCTCCTTCTTCGGCTACGTCGGCGGGGCGACGGTGCGCCGCACGTTCAGCGGGGGATCGGCGCGCGTCCACGCCCTCGACGGGCAGAACGCACTGCGCCGCATACTCGACCGGCACACCTTCCGTACGGAACTGGTGCTGGGCAACCTGCCGCCGGCCCGGGTGCATCACCTCGTACCGGCCGGCGACCCCGTTCACCCCGTGTGAGGTTGCGCCTGCACCCGCCGGGAGACGTCCTCCTGGGCGATCCGCCGTAGTGCGGCCATCGCCGCGTCGCCCAGCACGGTCCCGAGCACCGCACCCTCGATCTGGGCGTCGATGCCCGGGACCCCGTCGAATGCCGCCAGCTCGGCGGCGGCCAGGGTCCCCGCGGCCTGCGCGTACCGGTCGAGCAGGCCGAGCAGTTCAGCCTGGTCGAGCTCGTGGTAGGCCACCACGACCTGCACCAGCGTCTGCCACCCCGGGTTCTCGGGCCGCACCGCCCAGTCGTGCCGCCGCACCAGCTCCGCGACCTCCCGCTCGGCGCGCTCCCACGTCGCGTCGGTGCCCCGCTCGGCGGCCACCCTGCTGACCGCCGACTGTGCGGTCCCGAGCATGCCGTGCACGGTGCTGCCCGGAGAGTCGATTCCGGTCAGCACCTCGGCGGCAGCCGCGATGGACAAGCCGCCCACTTCGGTCAGCGCACGGATCAGCTTCAGCCGCCGGATGTGCGAATCCGCGTACTGGACCTGGTTCGGACCGGTGCGCTCACCCGCGGGCAACATGCCTTCCCGGGTGTAGTACTTGATCGTCGGAACCGGGACACCGGTCCGCCGCGCCAGTTCTCCGATACGCATCCCCCGAGGATAGCGGCGCGTCCGCACCGGCCGGGGCCGACTCCGGCCGTCGGACAGCGGCCCCGCGTCCCCGCCGTGCGCAGTCCGTGCCCGAGGTCCCCACCCCCTCGGGCACGGCTGCCGTACCGGCCGCCCCGCCCTACAGGTAGCGCTTCAATTCACGGCGGGCCAGCGACCGTTGGTGCACCTCGTCCGGGCCGTCCGCCAACTGCAGCGTGCGGGCGCCGGCCCACAGCTCCGCCAGCGGGAAGTCCTGGCTGACACCGCCCGCGCCGTGCAGCTGTACCGCCTTGTCGAGGATGCCCACGACGGTGCGCGGGGTGGCGATCTTGATGGACTGGATCTCGGTGTGGGCGCCCTTGTTGCCGGCGGTGTCCATCAGCCAGGCGGTCTTCAGCACCAGCAGCCGCAACTGCTCCACCGCCACCCGGGCGTCGGCGATCCACTCCTGCACCACGCCCTGCTGGGCCAGCGGCTTGCCGAAGGCCGTACGGGCCACCGCGCGGCGGCACATCAGCTCGATGGCGCGCTCGGCCATGCCGATCAGTCGCATGCAGTGGTGGATCCGGCCGGGGCCGAGCCGGGCCTGGGCGATGCCGAAGCCGCCGCCCTCCTCGCCGATCAGATTGCTCGCCGGTACCCGGACGTCATGGAAGAGCACCTCGGCGTGGCCGCCGTGCCAGTGGTCCTCGTAGCCGTAGACCTGCATGGCGCGCTTGACCTCCACGCCGGGGGTGTCGCGCGGCACCAGGATCATCGACTGCTGGCGGCGGAGGTCCGCGCCGTCCGGGTCGGTCTTGCCCATCACGATGAAGATCTGGCACAGCGGGTTCATCGCGCCGGAGATGTACCACTTCCGGCCGTTGATGACGTAGTTGTCGCCGTCACGCGCGATATGCGTCTCGATGTTGGTGGCGTCCGACGAGGCCACCTCCGGCTCGGTCATCGCGAACGCCGACCGGATCTCACCGGCCAGCAGCGGCTCCAGCCACTGCTTCCGCTGCGCCTCGTCGCCGAACTGCGCCAGTACCTCCATGTTGCCGGTGTCCGGCGCCGCGCAGTTCAGTGCGGTGGGCGCCAACTGCGGGCTGCGGCCGGTGATTTCGGCCAGTGGCGCGTACTGGAGGTTCGTCAGCCCGGCGCCGTACTCCGCGTCGGGGAGGAAGAGGTTCCACAGGCCCTGCCTGCGGGCCTCGGCCTTGAGCTCCCCGACGACCGCCGGGGTGTCCCACGGCGAGGTGAGCGCGGCGCGCTGCTCGTGGGCGGTCTGCTCGGCCGGGTGGACATGCTCGTCCATGAACGTCAGGAGCTTCTCGCGCAGCTCCTGGGTGCGGGCGTCGAATGCGAAGTCCATGGGTCGCTCAGCCTTCCTTCAAGGTGGTGAGTCCGTGGCCGATGAAGACGGGGACGAGCTCGCCGATCCGGTCGAACCCGGCGCCGACGGTCTGGCCGAGCGTGAAGCGGTAGTGGATGCCTTCGAGGATCACGGCGAGCTTGAACCAGGCGAACGCCGTGTACCAGGCGATGGCGGAGGTGTCCCGGCCGGAGCGGGCGGCATAGCGCTCGATCAGCTCGGCCGGTGAGGGGTGGCCGGGGGCGCCGCTGGTGGTGCTGACCGGCGACTGCGGCAGGCCCAGGTCCGAGCTGTACATCGCCAGCAGGCCGAGGTCGGTCAGCGGATCGCCGAGCGTGGACATCTCCCAGTCCAGAACGGCCTTGAGGGTGTCATCGGCCCCGATCAGGACGTTGTCGAGGCGGTAGTCGCCGTGGACGACGGCCGGTGCGGGCGAGGCGGGCAGCGCCCGGCCCAGCGCCTCGTGCAGCTCGTCGATCCCCGGCAGATCACGGTTCTTCGAGGCGCTCAACTGCTTGCCCCAGCGGCGCAGTTGGCGCTCCAGGAAGCCCTCGGGGCGGCCGAAGTCGCCGAGCCCGACCGCCTCCGGGTCCACGGCGTGCAGGTCCACGAGCGTATCGACCAGGGAGAGCACCACGGCCCGGGTGCGCTCGGGCCCGAGCGGAGTCAGCTGGTCGGCCGTGCGGTACGGCACGCCCTCGACCAGCTCCATCACATAGAAGGGTGCGCCGACGACCGACTCGTCCTCGCACAGCAGCAGCGCCTCGGGTACCGGCACCGGTGTCTCGTGCAGGGAGCTGATGACGCGGTGCTCGCGCCGCATGTCGTGGGCGGTGGCCAGCACATGGCCGAGCGGCGGCCGGCGGACGACCCAGGAGGCGGCACCGTCGGTGACGCGGTAGGTGAGATTGGACCGCCCGCCCTCGATCAGCCGGGCCCGCAGCGGGCCGCCGGCCAGCCCCGGCCGCTCCCGGTCCAGATGCTCGCGCAGTCGTTCCAGGTCGAGGCCGGGAGGATCCTCCCGGTCCTGGGACTGCGGGGGAGGGGTGCCCTTGCTCATCGTGCTCCTCCGTACGGAGTGGACGGTCGATCGGTCGCAGCACGATCATGCCGACTAGTCGGTATGGAGTCCAGTGCCGGGGCATGGGGCGTCGGTCACGCGAGGAATTTCCGCCATTCCGGCGGCCCCGACCGCCCCTGTCACCGATGGCTCAGGCACCCCCGGCCGTGGTCATGCGTGACACGCCATCGGCACCCCGCCGTTCATCACCGTCATATCGCCGAACCCGGCCACCAGGTCGAGCGGGGCACCCGGCGCCGCCCCCGCCAGCTCCGCGTACGCCCGGTGCAGATTCGCCACCAGCCGCTCGCTCTCGGCCAGCCCGGCGAACGGGCCGAGGTCCGCCTCCCGGGCCACCTCCAGCGGCGTACGCCCGGCCGCCCGGCCCTCCTGCGCCAGCCGCAGGACGAACTGCAGATAGCGCTCGATGCCGTCGTACACCTCGGGGCCGGTCACCGGACCGTGCCCGGGGACGACGGTGACCGCGTCCAGGGTGCGCAGCAGTTGCAGTGCCCGCAGCGATCCGGCGAGCGAGCCCATGAAGACGAACGGTGTGCCGCCGTGGAAGACCAGATCGCCGGCGAAGACGATGCGCTGCCGGGGCAGCCAGACGACGGTGTCGCCGGTGGTGTGCGCCACGCCCGGGTGGATCAGCCGCACTTCGATGTCGCCGACGTGCAGGGCCAGCTCGTCGGTGTAGGTGACCTCCGGCGCCGTCAGACGGATGTCGCCGTACTCCACCTGCGGCCACACCGCGTGCAGTTGCTGCCCGGCGGCCAGCAGCTCATGGCGGCAGGAGGCATGCCCGATGACCGTCGCCTCGGGTGCGAAGACACAGTTGCCGTAGGTGTGGTCGCCGTGGTGGTGGGTGTTGACCACCATGCGGGGCGCCGGCGCGCCGCTCTCGGCGATCCGGCGGCGCAGCAGGCGCGCCCGGCGCTCGGTGGCGGCGGTGTCCACGAGCAGGGTGGCGTCCCCGTCGGTGACGAAGCCCGCGTTGTTCAGGCACCAGCCGCCGTCCGGCTGGATGAAGGCATGGACGCCGGCGGCGAGTTCGGTGAGGTAGGGCTCGGGGACGGGGGATCCGTCGGTGGGTGGCGCGTCCGCGGGTGTGCCGGCGCGGGGCGGTTGCGCCGGGTCCGGCCCGGTGGCGCCGGGCCCGGAGGTCCGTGCGGCCGAGGTGTGTGCTGCCGGGGTCTGTTCCGGCGTGTTCCGTGCTGCCGAGTCGCCCATGCGGATGTGTCTCCTCGTCCGGTGGTCCCTCATTCCCCGCGGCCGAGGCGGAGAGGGGGTCCGCTCCGGGATAGCGAGGGTCGCGTCACCGTACCGCCGCCGCCCGCCGTGGCGGCAACGTGCCCCCTCTCAGTGCTCCGGCCCCACCAGGATCACCGCGCCGCACAGCGCCAGCGCGAGGGTGCAGCCGACCAGCAGCAGTGCGGTCCGCGGGGGCAGACCCGGCGGGCGGCCGGTGGCCATCTCCTGCATCCGGCGGTGCGCGAGAGCCACAAACCCGATCCACAGCAGCCCCGTCAGCACCGCCAGAACCACCTCCACCGGTCCGGGGGCCGCGCTCCGCAGCAGCTGACGGGCGGCCAGCACCGCCATCGCCGTGGCGGACAGCGTCGTACGCCGCCACGCCAGTCTGGTCCGCTCCGGCTGCAGCCCGGGGTCCCGGTCGGGGGCCGGCCGCGGCGCCCCCGCGTCCGGCCGCGGTCCGCCCGCCATCGGCTAGGTGGTCCGGCCCAGGAGGACCAGCACGACCACCGCCACCGCCAGTACGCCGACGCTCAGCGCCAGCGCCGTGGGGAAGCGGGAGACCGGCAGGTCCTCGCCGCGCCGCATCGCGCGCTCGCAGCGCACCCAGTGATTGACCGCCCGCAGCGCACACAGCGCGCCGCCGACCAGCAGGACGACGGTGAAGGTCACCCGCAGCCCCTGGTGCAGCCGGGGCAGGAACTGGTCCACCGCGAACCCGCCGCCGATCAGCGCCAGCCCGGTGCGCAGCCAGGCGAGGAAGGTGCGCTCGTTGGCGAGCGAGAAGCGGTAGTCGGGGGTCGCGCCCTCCTCGCCGATCCGCGCGGGCGAGAACCACAGCCGTACGGCCGCGCCGGCCGACCGCAGTCCCTCAGTGAGGATCATGGCCGAAACCCTATCGGCCGGCCCGTGCCCTGCCCGCGTCGCCTCAGAACTCCCCCGCCTCCCGCCGGGCGACCAGCTGCCGGTACGCGGCGAGCCCGTCCGGCGTCCACGGCCACTCGTCGAGCCGCCGGACCAGCTCCTCCTCGGTCAGGAACGCGGACCACTCGATCTCCGACTCCTGCGGGGCGACCGGCAGGGTGCAGCGCACCTCGTAGACCGCGGACCACCAGGTGTGCTCGGCCGTCTCGTAGAGGAACTTGAACAGCGGTTGCGGCGGCTCCAGCCCCTGGACCCCCAGCTCCTCCTCGGCCTCGCGCAGCGCCGCCTGGTCGTAGGTCTCGCCGGCGCCGACCACCCCGCCCACGAACATGTCGTAGTGCGAGGGGAAGACGAGCTTCTGCGGGGTGCGGCGGTGGACGAAGATCCGGTCCCGGTCGTCCCGGGCGAGGACGAAGGCGCAGCGGGTGCGCATCCTGCGGGCGTAGGCCTCACCGCGTGGGGCCTGCCCCACGACCTGATCGTCCTCATCGACGACGTCGAGGATTTCGTCCGCGTTGAGCGGTTGCTGATCAGTCATGGGAGCCATGCAACCACCCGGGTCCGGGGCGGCACATGCCGGGCGGCCGTCACCGGGGGCGGGCGGCAGCGAGGGGGAGCGGCCGAGGGGGGAGGACCGGGAGACGGGGGAGCGGCGAAGCGGGGAGTGGTACACGAGAAAGCCCCGGACGGGGGAAGGGACATGGGGCCGGACGGGGGAGCGGGGGCGGGACCGGGAGGGGAGCTGCCGGGCGAAGGAGGCGGCCGCGCCGGATGCGCGTCAGTGCGGCTGCAGCTCCCGCACGCTCTCCCGCCGGCCGGACCCCGGCGGCATCGCCGGATGGCTGCCGATCAGCACGATGCCCGCGACGACGGCCACGATCCCGGCCACCTCCCACGCCAGCGCCCCGGCCGTCACCTGCAGCTGGTCACCGAGGAACCCCACCCCGCAGGCGATACCGGCCAGCGGCTGGGCGGCGGTCAGCGCGGGCAGCGACAGCCGCAGCGGCGCCGACTCGAAGGCGCTCTGCACGAGCACCAGCGCCAGCACGCCGAGCACGACGATGGCGTACGGCTGCCAGCTGGTGGCCAGGGCCGACCAGCCGCCCTCGGTGAAATGCTCACCGCTGATCCGGGTCAGGGCGTCCTGCAGCCCGTAGATCAGGCCTGCCGCGACGCCCAGCAGGGCGGCCTCCAGGCTCACATGCACCCGCTCCCGCTTGGCGACCGCCGCCAGCAGCAAAGCGGTGCCCAGCACCATGCCCATGATCAGCCACTGCCACAGATGGTCGGTGCTGCGCTGCCCGCCCTGTGGACGCCCGGCCACGATGAAGGCCGTCACCCCGCCCGCCAGCAGCCACAGCCCGGCCCAGCCGCTACGGCCGAGCCGCTGCCGGGTCAGCCGCCGCGACAGCGCCATCGCGAACAGCAGATTGGTCGCCAGCAGTGGCTCCACGAGCGTGATGTCGCCCATCCCCAACGCCACCGCGCCGAGCGCCATCCCGACCACCATCAGGCCGATACCGGCCAGCCACAGGGGCATGCGCACCAGGTCGAGCAGCAGACGGACCGAGAGGTAGTCCTTCATCGGGGCGCGCTGCGCCGCGGCCTGCTGAAACACGAAGCCGAGTCCCAGACAGCAGGCCGCTCCAAGGGCGAGCAGTATCACCGTCACGTCGCACCTCGTATCGCGCGGGGCGGGGGGATGCGCCTGAGGATAGTCATCCGGCGGCGGGCGTGGGGTGGCCCTCGTCACCCACCATTCTCCCGCGCGTCCCGGTGTACCGCTGGGTAACTCGACGGTTGACGCGGCAGTCGGGTGCGCTGAGGATCGTTCCACCACGGCGGCAGGGGCGCCCGGCGTGCCCCGTTGAGGAGTAGCTGAGATGGCGTACGACGCTGATGTGATCGTGATCGGAGCGGGGCTCGCGGGCCTGGCGGCCACCGCGGAGCTGGTGGACGCCGGACGGAAGGTGATCCTCCTCGATCAGGAGCCCGAGCAGTCCTTCGGCGGGCAGGCCCACTGGTCCTTCGGCGGCCTCTTCCTGGTGGACTCCCCCGAACAGCGCCGGCTGCGGATCCGCGACAGCCACGAGCTGGCCTGGCAGGACTGGCTGGGTACGGCAGGCTTCGACCGGCCCGAGGATCACTGGCCGCGCAAGTGGGCCGAGGCCTATGTCGATTTCGCGGCCGGCGAGAAGCGCTCCTGGCTGCACCGGCAGGGCGTACGGCTCTTCCCCGTCGTCGGCTGGGCCGAGCGCGGCGGCTATGACGCGACCGGGCACGGCAACTCCGTCCCCCGCTTCCACATCACCTGGGGCACCGGGCCCGGTCTGGTCGCCCCGTTCGCGCGCCGGGTGCGGGCCGGGGCCGCCCGCGGGCTGGTGGATCTGCGCTTCCGCCACCGGGTGACGGGGCTGTCGCGCACCGGGGGGAGCGTGGACACCGTCAGCGGCGAGATCCTGGAGCCCTCGGACGCCGAGCGCGGCAGGCCCAGCAGCCGTGAGGTGGCCGGCGCCTTCGAGCTCAAGGCCCAGGCCGTGATCGTCACCTCGGGCGGTATCGGCGGCAATCACGAGCTGGTGCGCGCCAACTGGCCCGAGCGGCTCGGCAAGCCCCCGCGGCGGATGCTGTCCGGGGTGCCCGCGCATGTGGACGGCAAGATGCTGGGCATCGCCGAGGCGGCCGGCGGCCGGATCATCAACCGCGACCGGATGTGGCACTACACGGAGGGCATCGACAACTGGAACCCCATCTGGCCGCTGCACGGCATCCGGATCCTGTCCGGCCCGTCCCCGCTGTGGCTCGACGCCCGCGGCAAGCGGCTGCCGGTGCCGCTGTTCCCGGGCTTCGACACCCTGGGCACGCTGGAGCACATCATGCGGACCGGCCATGACCACACCTGGTTCGTGCTCACCCAGAAGATCATCGAGAAGGAGTTCACCCTCTCCGGCTCCGAGCAGAACCCCGATCTGACCGGCAAGAGCGTCCGTGGCGTGCTGGGCCGGGCCAGGGCCGGCGCACCGGGACCGGTGCGGGCGTTCATGGACCGGGGCGCGGACTTCATCGTCGAGCGTTCGCTGACCGATCTGGTGCGGCGGATGAACGAGGTCACCAAGGAGCCGCTGATAGCGGAGGACGCGCTGCGCGGCGAGATCGTGGCGCGGGACCGGGAGATCGCGCACCCCTTCACCAAGGACCTCCAGGTGATGGCGCTGCGCGGCACCCGCAGCTACCTCGGTGACCGCCTGATCCGCACCGCCGCCCCGCACCGGCTGCTCGACCCCAAGGCCGGCCCGCTGGTCGCCGTACGGCTGAACATCCTCACCCGGAAGACGCTCGGCGGTCTGGAGACCGACCTCTCCTCGCGGGTGCTGACCGACGGGGGTGCGCCGCTGCCCGGCGTCTACGCGGCGGGCGAGGCGGCCGGATTCGGCGGTGGCGGGGTGCACGGCTACCGCTCGCTGGAGGGCACGTTCCTCGGCGGCTGCCTCTTCTCCGGGCGGACGGCGGGGCGGGCGGCGGCGCGGGCGGTGTCCTGACGGGCGGGGTGGTGCGGGGCGTGCGGGCGGTGCGGGAAGGACCGGTGCGGAGGAGGCGGGAGGGGCGTGGGGGGCGTCGCACCCGGCCGAGTTCCGGTGACGTGGCGCTCAATTCCGTGATGCGGAAAGAGGGGTTGGCGGATCCGGCCATTCCCCTTCCCGTCTTGACGCGGAGCTCTGCGTGCCGCTTTGCTGTGCGTGATGACTGGTGCGGACCAAGTCATCACCCTCTGTAGAGGTGCGCGGATTTGGCCCCCTCCCCCCGAGGACGACTCGGTGCGGTGAGGCGGCCGGTGCGGCGCGCCATGGAGTCCCTGACCCGTGATTTCGATTTCCCCTTCGCCCTCGACGCCGCCGCCCCTCGAACGTGCCAGCTGTCCGGGCGTCCCGGTGCTCACTCCGGCCCTGGACGACGCCCAACTGGCCATCGCGGCCGATGCGTTGGCGCTCGGCCAGTGGGTCCGGGTGCGTACCCTGCTCGCCGGGACCGGTGCGGACTGGGATCTGCGCGGCCACCGATTAACCGTCCTGGCCACCTGCCCCGGCGCCGCCGCCTGGGCCGGCGACTGGCAGCTCGCCGAACCGGACAGCGGCGACGCGGCCACCCTCCTGGCCCTCGCCACCGTCCATCTCGCCCTGCGCGGCGAGAGCAGCACCGGGGCCGCCGCCGAAGCCTGTGCCACGGCCGCCCGGATGCTGCCCGACGACCCCACCCCCTGGCTCGGCGCGCTGATCCTCGCCCGTCGCGCCGGCACCCCGGGCGAACGGGCCCACGCCTTCCACCAGGTGCGCGCCCGCCACCGCGACCACCACCACGCTCACCACCTGATGACGGCCTGCCTGGCCGAACAGCGGGCCGGCGGCAGCGACGACCCGCGGCACCCGGCCCACACCTTCGCGGCCCGCGCCGCGGAACGCGCCCCCGCCGACTCCCCGCTCGCCCTCCTGCCCGTCGTGGCGCACGCCGAGCGCTACCGCGTCCTTGCCGCCGCGGGCCTGGCACCCCCCGACCCCGCGGACTGGGGCCACTGGTCCACCCGGCGCGCCCGGCACGTCCTGCAGGCCGCCGTCGACTGGTGGCTGGAGTGGGAGGGCGAGGAGCACCCGCGCCGCAAGATCGATCTCAACTTCCTCGCCCATGCCACGTTCCACCAAGGGAGGATGGCCGAGGCCGCCGCGCTGTTCCAGCGGATCGGCCCGCACCCCACGCGCGCACCGTGGTCGTACCCGGGCCGCGACGGCGAAGGCGCGTTCCGGGCCGCACGGGCCACCGCACTGTGCCGGGCCCGGGAAGCCGCCGCCCCGTGACCCCGCGGCGCTGATGACGAAAGTCTGACGCCGGGGCCCGGACACTGGCCCCGGGGCCCGCAGGGTGTTCGAATCGGAGGGTGACCAAGGACGCGAAACTGGCCCGTGCGGCGGGCGGCGGCGAGGACGGCCACGGCACCCCCGTGGGCCGCCGTGTGGTGCTCGGCATGCTCGCCGCCGGTGCCGCCGGCGTCGCCGCGGCCCCCTTCCTGCAGAGCGCCTACGACAGCACCCTCGGCGCCGCCGCACAGCAGGACCCCACCGGCCTGACCGGTCTGCTCCCGGGCGGCGGCGGCTTCCGCTACTACTCCGTGACCGGCTCCGTACCGGCCAAGGACGAACACACCTACCGCCTCACGGTCGACGGCCTGGTCCGCCACCGCGCCGGCTACCGCCTCGCCGATCTGCGCCGGCTGCCGCAGACCCGGCTCGTCCGCGACGTCCAGTGCGTCACCGGCTGGCGGGTGCCCGGCACCCCCTTCGAGGGCGTACGCCTCTCCGTCCTGCTCGATGCCGCGGGTGTCCGCCCCGAGGCCAAGGCCGTCCGCTTCACCTGCTTCGACGGCGCCTACAGCGAATCCCTCACCCTCGAACAGGCCCGCCGCGACGACGTCCTGGTCGCCCTGCGGATGCAGGACAAGCCGCTCGCGCATGCGCACGGCGGTCCGGTGCGCCTCTATGTCGCGCCCATGTACTTCTACAAGTCGGCGAAGTGGCTCTCCGGGATCACCGTCACCGACCATGTACAGCCCGGATACTGGGAGAACCTCGGATATGACGTCGACGCCTGGGTCGGCCGGTCGAACGGACGCGACGATGCCCCGACCACCTGAGGCCCGGTCCGAGCCCACCACGGCGCGCCCCCGCGTCCTCCGCTTCACCCCCGCCGAGCACCGGGTGCACCGCGCCACCGCCACCCTGATGGCCGTCTGTGTCCTCACCGCTGGCTGCCTCTACCTCCCCTTCCTCGCCGAACTCGTCGGCCGCCGCGCCCTGATGGTCACCGTCCACGAGTGGTCCGGCATCCTGCTGCCCGCCCCCCTGCTGCTGGGCCTCGGCTCCCGCGCCCTGCGCGCCGACCTCACCCGCCTCAACCGCTACGGTCCGCACGACCGCCAGTGGCTGCGCGCCGCACTGCGCCGCCGAGGGGGCCGCCCGGCCGGCAAGTTCAACGCCGGCCAGAAGCTCTACGCCGCGTGGATCGCCGGCGCCGTCCTGGTGATGCTCGGCACCGGCCTGCTGATGTGGTTCACCCACCTTGCGCCGCTCGTCTGGCGCACCGGCGCCACCTTCGTCCACGACTGGCTCGCGCTCGCCGTGATCCTCGTGATCGCCGGCCATGTCTGGAAGGCGTTCGACGACCCCGAGTCCCGCCGCGGCCTGCGCACCGGCTCCGTCGACCCGCAATGGGCCCGACGCGAGCATCCGTTGTGGGTGCACGGGAAGGACGACGGGGACGGGAGCGGGGACCAGGGCAAGGGCAAGGGCAAGGGCGATGCCTAGGTCACGTCTTGCGGATCGCCCCCGGGGCCGCGGCTGACCCGAAGGACGCGTCCCGGTCTTCGACCGCCTGGCCGGTCCCGCTCATTGCAGACACTTCTTTGCAGAGAATCGTGTGCAGAGAAGTCTCTGCAACTCTAGGCTGCCGTCCATGACCGACGCCCCGGAGCACCGGCACCAGCACCCGTCCCGGCCGACACCGTCCGCCGCGCCCCCGACCCGCCGGATGGACGCCCGCAGTCTGCGCGGTGTGGCCCACCCCCTGCGGATGCGCATCCTGGAACTGCTGCGCCTCGACGGGCCGGATACCGCAACCGGGCTCGGGCGCCGCCTCGGTGAGAACACCGGAACGGTCAGCTGGCATCTGCGTCACCTCGCTGACCACAGCTTCATCGAGGAGGAGACCGGCCGCGGCACCAAGCGTGAGCGCTGGTGGCGGGCGGCCCATGTCACCCACCGGCTCGACACCGCCGAATTCCGCGACGATCCGGACACCCGTGGCGCGCTGTCGCTCTATGTGCACGAAATCGTCCAGCAGCACTTCAACCGGGTCGTCACCTATCTGACCGAGGACTGGGAGCGGGAGTGGCGGGATGCCGGCACCCTCACCCAGTGGCACGATCTGCGGCTGACTCATGAACAACTCGCGGCGCTGAACGAGGAGTTGGCGGAGGTCGTCGCCCGGCACCGGGATGCGGCGCAGAGCGGATCCGGTGGGGCCGCCGCGGAGGAGCAGCCGGTCGTCGTCCAGTTGCAGTCCTTCCCGCGCAAGGAGCGACACGAGCAGTGAGCGGACTGCTGCGCCGCCACCGTGACTTCCGGCTGTTGTGGTGCGGCGAGACGGCGGGGAAGTTCGGGGCGGCGGTCACCAATGTGGCGATGCCGCTGGTGGCGATCGCCACGCTGCACGCCCCCACCTTCGCAGTCGCGCTGCTCAGCGCCTGCGTCTGGCTGCCCTGGCTGCTCATCGGCCTGCCGGTGGGCGTCTGGGTGGACCGGCTGCGCCGCCGCCCCCTGATGCTGGCCGCCGCGGCGCTCTCGCTGGCGCTGTTCGCCGCCGTCCCGGTCCTCGCCGCGGCCGGCGGGCTGAGCCTCGGACTGCTGATCGCCTTGGCCCTGTCGGCCGGTGCGGCGGCGGTGGTCTTCCAGACCGCGTACAGCGCCTATCTGCCCACCCTGCTCGCACCGGCCGACCAGGCCGAGGGCAACGCCACGCTGCACGGCAGCGCCTCCGCTGCGCAGATCGCCGGGCAGGGGGCGGGCGGCCTCCTCACCCAACTGGCGGGAGCCGTAGGCGGTTTGTCCGCCAATGCCGTCACGTTCCTCGTCGCGCTGCTGTGCCTGCTCGGCATCCGGCACCGGGAGCCGCGCCCGGACCCCCGCGACCGCGTCCCGCGGGCCCTGACCGCGGAGGTCGCCGAGGGGCTGCGGCTGGCCGCCGGTGATGTGTGGTTCCGTACGCTGACGCTCTTCGGCGCCGCCTCCAACCTCGCGCTCATGGGCTACCAGTCCCTCCTGACGGTCTTCCTGGTCCGCGAGGTCGGTCTGTCGCCCGGCGCGGTCGGCGGGCTGCTGGCGCTGGCCGGTACGGGCGGGATCGCGGGTGCCTTTGCCCTCCGCACGGTCGCCGACCGGTTCGGCACCGCCCGCGCCATGCTGTTGTACGAACTGGGCCTGCCCAGCGCCGTGTTGCTCATCCCGCTCACCACGCATGGCGCCGGAGCGGTGCTGTACGTCGCGGGCAGCTTCGCCGTGTCAGCGGGTGTGGTGGGCGGCAACATCCTCAAGGCGGGCTTCCAGCAGCGTTACTGCCCGCCGGCGCTGCTCGGCCGGATCATCGCCAGCACCTCGTTCCTCAACTACGGCACACTCCCCCTCGGTGCGCTGCTCGGCGGTGCGCTCGGCTCCGCCCTGGGCGTCCGCACCGCCATGTGGATCATGACAGCGGGCGTCCCGCTGGCCGCCCTGATTCTCCTCTTCTCGCCGATCCGGACCGTCCGCGACCTGCCGGTACGTCCCGCCGAGGCGCAACGGGAGGAGTGCGACGAGCCGGTCCGTGGGACAGCGGGGCAAGGCGGGGAGCGCGACGAGCCCGGCCACGGGACGGAGGGCCGGGGCGGGGCGGCGGCGCGGCGCTGAGTCGCACCGGCGGCCGTACGCTCATGCCGTGGGCGGCTCCGCCTGCGGGTCCGTCCGCTGCTCCGTCTGCGGCTCCGTCTGTTGCTCCGCCGACGGCAGTTCGACCTCGAAGCGGCAGCCCGACCCGGCGTTCCGTACCGTGGTCCGGCCCTCATGGGCCTCCACGATCCCGCGGACGATCGCCAGCCCCAGCCCGGCGCCGCCCTTGCCGTCCGCGCGCGGGGTGCGTGCCGCACCGCCGCGCCAGCCGGTGTCGAAGACCCGCGCCAGATCCTCCGGCGGGATGCCGCCGCAGCCGTCCTCGACCGCGAGCACCACCCGGCCCCGCTCGTGCCGCGCGCTGACCGCGACGGTGCCGTCCTCCGGTGTCGCCCGGATCGCGTTGACCAGCAGATTGCCCAGTACGCGGGTGATCTGCTGGGCGTCCACCCGCACCGGCAGCGGTACCACCCCGCCGTCCACCAGCCGCACCCCGCTCGCCCGCGCCAGCGGACCGGCTCCGGCGAGCGCATCGTCCACCAGGTCGTACACCGACACCCGCGACAGCGTCAGGGCCAGCGCCCCGGCCTGGATGCGGGACAGTTCGAAGAGGTCGTCGACCATTGCGGCCAGCCGGTCGACCTCGATCCGCATCCGGGCGTGGTAGCGCGCGGTGTCCTCGGCGACCCCGTCCTCCAGCGCCTCGGCCATCGCCCGCAGCCCGGCGAGCGGGGTGCGCAGGTCGTGTGAGATCCCGGCGATCAGATCGCGCCGGGAGGCATCCAGCGCCCGCTCCCGCTCCCGTGCCTCGGCGAGCCGTCCGCTGGTCTCCTCCAACGCCCGGGACAGTGCGGCCAGTTCGGCGGTGGGCGGCTCGGCGGGCGCCACGAAGCCGCCCTCGCTGCCGACCGTACGGGCCGAGCGCGCCAGCTCCCGGCTGCCCGCCGCGATCCGCCGTCCGAAGAGCAGCGCGGCCGCCAGCGACACCACCCCGGAGACGGCCACGACGGCCATCACCACGCCCAGGTCGTGCCCGGACAGAAACATCGCCTGGGCGACCGCCACCGTCCCGGCCGCCATCGCGGCCACCGCCAGCACCGCCACCGCGAACAGCGACAGCGCGACCGAGCGCCGCCGCAGCACCCGTACCGCGGGCGCGGCGAGCACCCCCGCCAGCGCCGCGCCCAGTGCCGCCAGCGCCACGATGACCAGGAAGTCCGTCATGACTGCGGCTCGCCTCCCAGCAGGGGCCAGGGGTCCGGCGGGGGCTCGTCCCCCATGGGGTCGAAGCGGTAGCCCGCGCCCCAGACCGTCGTCACCAGCCGGGGTGCGGCCGGATCCTCCTCGATCTTCTCGCGCAGCCGCCGCACATGCACGGTCACGGTGGACAGATCGCCGAACTCCCAGCCCCAGACCCGGTGCAGCAGCTCCTCCCGGGAGAAGACCTGCCCGGGGTGGCGCATCAGGAAGACCAGGAGGTCGAACTCGCGGGCGGTGAGGGAGAGTTCCCGCCCGTCGCGGTCGGCGCGCCGGCCCCCGGGGTCGGCACGGAGATCGCCGGCCCGCAGGACGGCGGAGGGCGCCGCGGCCGGCGGCGCGGACTCCGCGCGGCGCAGCACCGAGCCGATCCGCAGCACCAGCTCCCGGGGACTGAACGGCTTGGTCACATAGTCGTCCGCGCCCAGCTCCAGGCCGAGGATGCGGTCCGCCTCCTCGCCGCGGGCGGTCAGCATCACCACCGGGACCGCCGGGCCGTCGTCGGCACGGCGCAGCCGGCGGCACACCTCCAGACCGTCGATGCCCGGCAGCATCAGATCGAGCACCACGAGATGCGGACGGAACGCCGCGGCCCGGTCGAGGGCGGCGAAACCGTCGGCGGCGTGCTGGGTGGTGTAGCCGGCGCGGGAGAGATAGCCGGTGACGACCTCGGCGACGGTCGGATCGTCCTCGACGACCAGGACACGGCGCGGCGGCCCGTTCAGCGGGGCGGGCGGGGGTACGGAGGGTGGCGTTGCTCGGTGCACGGGGTCAGCGTGCCCTTCCCGGGAGATGGGTCATGGTTCCAGCCAACACCAGTACGCGCGGTGGCGGGCGGTCCGGTCCGCCGCCGTAAGACTCCGGTAACCGGCGGTGGTGCCGTCGGAGGGAGCGGCGGGCGGTCGGGGCCGGGACGCGGCGGCGTTGCGGGGCCTCAGCCCTCCAGCCCCTCCCGTACGCGTCGCGACACCGTGATCGCATACAGATCGAGCACGCCCGGCGGCTCGGCGAGGCCGGGTCCGCCGGCGCGGATCCACGCGGCGATGTCCGCCAGCGCGTCGTCGTCGTTGACCAGCCCCAGCCAGACGGGGCGCCCGCCGGCCGCCCGGCCCGCGGGCGACGGCTGGACCACGACCACGTTCGCCTGGTCGCACACGTCCAGGCACTCCGAGGCCCGCACCGGCGCCGCACCGTCGAGCGCCGCGCGCAACCGCGGTATCTGCCCGGCGTGGTCGACGCCCGGGATCTTGGCCGCATCGCCGCAGCAGCAGCCGCGGCACACGGTGACCCGGCACGGGGTCGCGGTGGCTGCCTTCCCGGCAGGCTTGTTGATCATCCGGTTCATGCTACGGGGCCCGCGCCGGGCAGAACGCGGGGAGGGCGGCCGGGGCACCACGGGCGGGCAATCCGGGTGTGCGGGGTAGGAACCCGGGCCCGCGGGATAGACATCCGGCATGTCCCTCACCGATTCCCACCCCCATCCCGGTCCCGCACCGGAGAGCGAGATACCCGGCCCGGCCGGCCTTCCCGTGCTCGGCTCGATGCTCGACCTCCGGCGCGACTCCCTCGGCACGTTCTTGAACGCCCGGCGCGCGCACGGCGATGTGGTGCGTCTGGAGGCCGGCCCGCCCGGTCTGCGCAGTGTGTTCCATGCGGTCTTCGCGCCCGAGGGCGTGCAGCAGATCCTCGCCTCCCAGGCCGCCAACTTCCGCAAGGACCACCCGCTCTACGAGGAGGTCCGGCAGGCGTTCGGCAACGGCCTGCTCACCAGCCAGGACACCGACTACCTCAGGCAGCGGCGGCTGGCGCAGCCGCTGTTCACCAAGCGCCGGGTCGACAGCTACGCCTCGGCCGTCACGACCGAGGCCGACGCCCTCGCCGACCGCTGGCGCACCGCCGAGGGGCACACCGTCGACCTGGTCCCCGAGATGAACCGGCTGGCGCTGCGCACCGTCGCCCGGATCCTGTTCGGCCTGGACGCGGCGGCGGCCGAGGACGCCTTCCACCGGTGTGCCCCGGTCATCAACGCCTATGTCGTACGGCGTGCCTACGTACCCGTGAAGGTCCCGCGCGAGTGGCCCACCCCAGGGAACCTGCGGGCCCGCGCCGCCACCGACGAGCTGAACGCGCTGTGCGACCGGATCATCGCGGACCGGCGGGCGGCGCGCGGGACGGCCGGAGAAGCGCCGGACGAGGGCAACGACCTGCTGTCCCTGCTGGCCGCGGCCGGCAATGACGAGGACGGCTCGCTCGACGCGACCGAGGTCCGCGAACAGGTGCTGATCTTCCTGCTGGCGGGCCACGAGACCACCGCGACCTCCCTGGCCTTCACCCTCCACCTCCTCGCCCGGCACCCCGAGGAGCAGACGAGGGTCCGCGAGGAGATCGACCGGGAGCTGGGCGGGCGCACCCCCACGGCCGCCGACCTGGACCGCCTGCCGTATCTGACGCAGGCGCTCAAGGAGTCCATGCGGCTGTATCCGGCGGCACCGGTCGTCAGCCGCCGGGCCGTGGCCGCCACGGAGATCGGCGGATTCCGCATCCCGGCCGGCGCCGATGTCGTCGTCGCGCCCTGGGTCACCCACCGCAGCCCGGATCTGTGGGAGGACCCGGAACGCTTCGATCCGCGGCGCTTCGCACCCGAGAGGGAGGCCGAACGGCACCGCTACGCCTGGTTCCCGTTCGGCGGCGGGCCGCGCGCCTGCATCGGGCAGCACTTCTCGATGCTGGAGTCCGTGCTGGCGCTGGCCATGCTGCTCCGTACGTACGAACTCGAAGCCGTGGACCGGGAGGTGCCGGTCGCCGCCGGTATCACCCTCCAGGCGACCGGGCCGGCCCGCGTTCGCCTGCGTCCGCGCGACGGAGCCGGGGAGTAGCAGGACCGGGGATGCCGCACCGCCCACGGCGGGAAACACAAACGCAACGAAAATAGCGTTTGTGTTTCGGCGGCGTCCCCCGTATCGTCGACCTCGTTCCCATTGCCGCCGATCGGAGAAGGCCGTTGCTCGTCTGAGGTCCTGAGACACCGCGCCCGCGACGGTGATTCGCCCTGCGCTCCCGGTATCCGGAGCGGCGAATCATGCCTCGCGCGGCCCGTCCGCGACCTCGGCGTACGTACGGCGTACCCGACGCACCCCGGCGTTCCGATGACGCGGTGTCTCCCAGCGCATTCCCCGCACCCCCTCTAGCGCTCAGGAGACCCCTTGTCCACGTCATCCACCTCTGCGTCCTCCGCGGCCATCGTCTGCACCGGCCTCGGCTTCAGCTGGCCCGACGGCAGTCCCGTCCTGGAGAACCTCCCGCTGGCCGTCGGCCCCGGCCGAACGGGCCTCGTCGGCCTCAACGGGGCCGGAAAGTCCACCCTGTTGAAGCTGATCGCGGGCGAGCTGACCCCGACCGCGGGCAGCATCAAGGTCGCCGGCGAGATCGGCTACCTCCCGCAACACGCCCCGCTCGACACCCGGCTGCGGGTCGACGAGACGCTCGGCATCGCCGCGGCGCGCGCCGCCCTGCACGCCATCGAGGGCGGCGACGCCGGCGAGGAGCACTTCACCGCCATCGGCGACGACTGGGACGTCGAGGAGCGCGCCCGCGCCACCCTCGACCAGCTCGGGCTGCCCGGCCTCGACCTCGATCGCACCATCGGCGAGGTGTCCGGCGGCGAGTCGGTCCTGCTGCGGCTGGCGGCTCTGCTGCTGCGCCGGCCGGACGTCCTGCTGCTCGACGAGCCCACCAACAACCTCGACCGGGCGGCCCGGCAGCGGCTCCATGCCGCGGTCGCCGGCTGGTCCGGGGTGCTCGTCGTGGTCAGCCACGACCGTGAACTCCTCGAACTCGTCGACCGGATCGCCGACCTCCGCGACGGGGAGATCCACTGGTACGGCGGCAACTTCAGCGCATACGAGCACGCCCTGGCCGTCGAACAGGAAGCGGCCGAGCGGACGGTGCGCGCCGCCGAGGCCGACGTACAGCGCCAGAAGCGCGAACTGGCCGACGCACACATCAAGTTGGCCCGCCGGGTCCGCTACGGCAACAAGATGAACGCCAACAAGCGCGAGCCGAAGATCGTCATGAACGAGCGCAAGAGGGAGGCCCAGGTATCCGCCGGCAAGCACCGCATCATGCACACCGAACGACTCAAGGAGGCCAAGGAGCGCCTCGACGAGGCGGCCGAGGCGGTCCGGGACGACGACGAGATCCGCATCGACCTGCCGCACACCGCCGTGCCGCCGGGCCGCACGGTGCTCACCCTGCACGCCCTGCGGGCCCGTTATGGCGCCCACGCCGATCTGGAGGTACGCGGCCCCGAACGGATCGCGCTGACCGGCCGCAACGGCTCCGGCAAGACCACGCTGCTGCGGACCGTCGCCGGCGAGATCCCACCGCAGGACGGTGTGGCGCAGACCCATGTCCCCTACCGCTTCCTGCCGCAGCGGCTGGAGGTCCTCGACCCCGCGCTGACCGTGGCCGAGAACGTCGCCCGCTTCGCCCCGGACGCCACCAACAACCGCATCCGGGCCCGGCTCGCCCGCTTTCTGTTCAAGGGCGCCCGTGCCGACCAGCAGGCCGGCACGCTCTCCGGCGGCGAACGCTTCCGCGCCTCGCTCGCCGCCCTGATGCTGGCCGAGCCGGCCCCGCAGTTGCTGATGCTCGACGAGCCGACGAACAACCTCGACCTCGCGTCGGTCCACCGGCTCGTCACGGCCCTGGAGTCCTACGAGGGCGCGCTCCTCGTCGTCAGCCACGATCTGACGTTCCTTCGGGACATCGGCATCACCCGGTGGCTCGCCCTGGAGGACGGTGAACTGACCGACATCGCACCGCTGTAGACGAATCGGGGCGGCGGGGCGGGGGGACGCCCCCGCCC
>NZ_JBSHAW010000076.1:0-23041 GCF_053611685.1 Streptomyces sp. NPDC054786
GGCTGGACTGGTACAACTACCACCGACCCCACACCGGAATCAGCGGCCACACCCCAGCCAGCCGCGTCACCAACCTCTCCGGACAGCACACCTAGAGGGCTATGTCGCCCGCCAGCTCGACCGCCTGGGCGAGCGTGTCCACCACCGACACCCCGGCGGCCTCCAGGCTCCCCCGGCTGTGCGATCCGCCCGTGTAGAGCACCGCATACGCGCCGGCGTCCCGCGCGGCCAGGGCGTCGTCCACGGCGTCCCCGATCACGACCGTCCGCCCCGGATCCACGCTCTCCATCGCCGCCAGATGCCGCACCATGTGCGCGCTCTTGGTGCCTCCGGACGGCCCGGTCCTGCCCTCCACCCGTACGAACCGCGACTCGATCCCGAAGTCGCGCACGATCGGCAGCAGCTCGTCGTGCCCGTACATGCTCAGGATCGACTGGCTGCGTCCGGCCGCCTGCCACCCCTCAAGGAGCAGATCCACGCCCTCGGCGAGCTCACAGCCCAAGCGATGCGTGCTGTAGTGGCGGTGGAACGCCTCGTCCATCACCAGCCACTCGGCGTCCGTCGGCAGCCGTCCCATCAGCCGCTCGTAGAACCGCGGCACGGGGACGCAGTACAGGTCCCGGTACGTCTCCAGGGTGATCGGCTCCAGGCCGATCTCCGCGAAGGCGGAGTTCGTCGCCCCGATGACGGCGTCGATGTCATGGAACAGGGTGCCGTTCCAGTCCCAGACGATGTGTGTCGCGTGCTTCCCCATGTGGTCCCCCACGTCGTTCCCCGTGCGCTTCCCCATGAAGAAAAAATACCCGCAGCCACTGACAACGCCACCGGATCCGCGGACAACCCGCCCCTCACCCGATCAGATGCGGGATCTCCTGCACTCCGAACCACATCAGATCGTGGTCCTCCGCGCCGTCCACCGTGAACTGCGCATCGTCATCGCCCTGGTCCGCCGCACCGAGTGCCGCCGCGGCCGCCGCGATGTCCGCCTCCGCGTCCGCGGCATCCACATGCACCGCCGCGGCCTTCGACAACGGCACCGGCCCGGCGAGACGGACCTCGCCCAGCGCCGACTGGTCGAGCCCCCGGTCCGGATCCGCCACCGCCGCGCCGTCCGCCACGTCCACGGCCACCACCACCCGCCGCCGCGCGACGTCCGGGTGCCCGGCCAGCTGCCGCAGCGAGGCCTGCGCGGCACGGTTCAGCGCGGCGTACTCCAGCTCCTCGATGTCGTCCGAGACGTACCACTCGCGCAGCGCGGGCGTGACGGCGTACGCGTCCAAGGAGCCGGAGCCCAGCTCACCGTTCTTGTGCGCCTCTGCGAGACCGGAAAGGGTCAGGGGGACATAGACGCGCATGGCAGCCGCTTCCGCTCGATTCGCTCGACTCCGAAGATTGTCCAGCCAGCATACGGGCGCGAGTCCCCCATCGTGCCGCCCCCGCACCCCCCGTGCCACCCGCCCGGAGCCCGTCCCCCACCCCGCTCCCAAGGCCTCACCCCAAGCCCGCGACACGGACGGGTGAACTCTTCGCACCCTTCGTCCCGCCCCGCTCGCGCCTTGCTGCCGCCCCGATCGCGCCGATACGAAGTTCCCCACCAAGAAAGCTACCGCCCAGTAATTCACGGGCCCGGCACCACGGGGGCGATCACCAGCATGACCGGCACGCACAGCGCCACGGCGCACACCACACCCGCCGCCATCGGGCGCACCACACAACCCACCACACACGCCGCCGGCGAGCACGGCACGCGCACCCCCACACCCGACGCCGACGAGCGCACCGAGCGACCCACCGCCCCCGCTCCGTCCGCCGCCACCGCGGACGACCACGGCCCCGGTACGCGCCCCACCGGCACACCGGGAACGGCCCCCACCGTCCCCCGGCCCCGTCGCTCCCCCGCCGGCCGCCGCCCCCTCGGCCCCGCCGGGAGCGGCCCCGGCCCGTCCGGCCGGGGCACCGGTCCGGGAGGTCGCGGCCCCGGCTCCGCCGGTCGGGGCCCCACCCGTACCGCCGCACGCCCCGCTCGCCCCGCAGCGCGGACCGCCGCCGGCCGACCGCCCGGCACCGCCACCCCGGCCACACCCGTCAACGCGGCCGGTGTCCCCCTGCCGACCGTCGGGGCGCAGCGCCGGGCGCACGAGAGCCGGCCGCATCACTGGTTCGCCCATCAGCTGGTGCTCGCGCTCAGCGGGCAGCGCCCCGTACACGCCCTGCTGGGGCATGCGCTGCCCGCCGCGTACGACCGGCTGGCGGAGCTCGCCCCGCAGGCGCCGCTGCGGCCGGTCACGGTCACCGGCCGGCGCGGAACCGCCCCCACCGTGCGCGACTGCGGACTGTGCCGGCCGCGCCGCGGCGTCATCGAGGCCTTTGCCCGGATCGCGGCGGACGGACGGCTGCGGGCCCTGGCCTTCCGGCTGGAGCTGGGCGCCGATTCCCGGTGGCGCTGCGCCGCCCTCGACATCGGCCCGGTCCCGGCCGGCCGGGGCCCGGTCTCGTGACCTGCCGGCGCAAAGGCGCCCCGGCCGTTCTCCGGCCGGGGCGCCCCTCGCTACGCGGCCCGTGCAGTCCGTACCCGGGCCGCCTCACCGCTCACTGCTCACTTCTTACGGCGACGCCCGGCGCTCTTCTGGGCCTTGCGCCGCTCGGCACGGGTCAGACCGTCCGCCTCGGAACGGGCCGGGCCGGCCTCCTCGTCGCTGATGAAGTCGCCCTCGACGACGCTGCCGTCGCCGTCCACCTTGGGAGCGGAGAAGTGCAGCCGGTCCGGCCGCTGCGGCGCCTCCAGGCCCTTGGCGTGGATCTCCGGGCGACCCGCGCCGGCGGGCACCACGTCCTTGTCGAGCGAGGTCGGCTCGGCCGCTTCCTGCACCGGGACCTCCTCGACCTGCTGCTCGACCTGGACCTCCAGGTTGAACAGGTAGCCGACGGACTCCTCCTTGATGCCCTCCATCATCGCGGTGAACATGTCGAAGCCCTCGCGCTGGTACTCGACCAGCGGGTCCTTCTGGGCCATCGCCCGCAGGCCGATGCCCTCCTGGAGGTAGTCCATCTCGTAGAGGTGCTCACGCCACTTGCGGTCCAGGACGGACAGCACGACCCGGCGCTCCAGCTCCCGCATGATGTCCGAGCCGAGCTGCTCCTCACGGGCGGCGTACTGCTCGTGGATGTCGTCCTTGATCGCGTCGCCGATGAACTCGGCGGTGATGCCCGCGCGGTCGCCGGCCTCCTCCTCCAGCTCCTCGACCGTCACCTTGACCGGGTAGAGCTGCTTGAACGCGCCCCACAGCCGGTCCAGGTCCCACTCCTCGGCGAAGCCCTCGACCGTCTCCGCCTGGATGTAGGCGTCGATGGTGTCCTCCATGAAGTGCTTGATCTGGTCCTGCAGATCCTCGCCCTCCAGGACGCGACGGCGCTCGCCGTAGATGACCTCACGCTGGCGGTTGAGCACCTCGTCGTACTTCAGGACGTTCTTCCGCGTCTCGAAGTTCTGCTGCTCGACCTGCGACTGGGCGGAGGCGATCGCCCGGGTCACCATCTTGTTCTCGATCGGCACATCGTCGGGCACATTGGCCATCGCCATGACCCGCTCGACCATCTGCGCCTTGAACAGCCGCATCAGGTCGTCGCCCAGGGACAGGTAGAACCGCGACTCGCCGGGGTCGCCCTGGCGGCCGGAACGACCGCGCAGCTGGTTGTCGATCCGGCGCGACTCATGCCGCTCGGTGCCCAGGACGTAGAGCCCGCCGAGCTCCTTGACCTCCTCGAACTCCGCCATGACCGCGGCCTCGGCGCGCTCCAGGGCGGCGGGCAGCGCGGCCGCCCACTCCTCGACGTGCTCGACCGGGTCCAGGCCGCGCTGGCGCAGCTCCGCCTCGGCCAGGTCGTCGGGGTTGCCGCCGAGCTTGATGTCCGTACCACGTCCTGCCATGTTCGTGGCGACCGTCACGGCGCCCTTGCGGCCGGCCTGCGCGATGATCGGCGCCTCACGGTCGTGCTGCTTGGCGTTGAGCACCTCATGGGCGACACCGCGCTTGTTGAGCTGCTGGGAGAGGTACTCGGACTTCTCGACCGAGGTGGTGCCGACCAGGATCGGCTGGCCCTTCCCGTGCTTCTCGACGATGTCCTCGACGACCGCGTCGAACTTCGCGGTCTCCGTGCGGTAGATCAGGTCCGCCTGGTCCATACGGACCATCGGGCGGTTCGTCGGGATCGGGACGACGCCGAGCTTGTAGATCTGGTGGAACTCGGCGGCCTCGGTCATGGCCGTACCGGTCATGCCGGAGAGCTTGTCGTAGAGGCGGAAGAAGTTCTGCAGGGTGATCGTGGCGAGCGTCTGGTTCTCGTCCTTGATCTCCACCCCTTCCTTCGCCTCGATGGCCTGGTGCATGCCCTCGTTGTAGCGCCGGCCGGCGAGGATACGGCCGGTGTGCTCGTCAACGATCATGACTTCGCCGTCGATGACGACATAGTCCTTGTCGTTCTTGAAGAGCTCCTTGGCCTTGATCGCGTTGTTGAGGTACCCGACGAGGGGGGTGTTCACCGACTCGTACAGGTTGTCGATACCCAGCCAGTCCTCGACCTTGCTGACACCGGACTCGTGGATGCCGACGGTGCGCTTCTTCTCGTCGACGTCGTAGTCGCCGGTCTCCTCGATACCGCGCTGCGGGTTGGCGGTCTCGCCCCTCTTCAGACGGCGCACCAACTTGGCGAAGTCGCCGTACCACTTGGTGGCCGAGTCCGCGGGGCCGGAGATGATCAGCGGCGTACGGGCCTCGTCGACGAGGATCGAGTCGACCTCGTCGACGACGGCGAAGTTATGGCCCCGCTGGACGAGTTCGTCCTGCGACCAGGCCATGTTGTCACGCAGGTAGTCGAAGCCGAACTCGTTGTTCGTGCCGTACGTGATGTCACAGTTGTACTGCTCGCGGCGCTGGGCCGGCGTCATGTCGGCGAGGATGCAACCGACCGTCAGGCCCAGGAACTTGTGGACGCGGCCCATCATCTCGGAGTCGCGCTCGGCCAGGTAGTCGTTCACCGTGATCAGGTGGACGCCCTTGCCGGACAGCGCGTTGAGGTACGTCGGGAGGGTGCCGACCAGGGTCTTGCCCTCACCGGTCTTCATCTCGGCGACGTACCCCATGTGAAGGGCCGCGCCGCCCATCAGCTGGACGTCGTAGGGGCGCTGGCCGAGCACCCGCCGGGCGGCCTCACGGACCGTGGCGAACGCCTCGGGCAGCAGGTCATCGAGGCTCTCGCCGTCGGCGTAGCGCTCTTTGTACTCATCCGTGAGCGCCCGCAGCTCAGCGTCGGAGAGAGCTGCGAAATCCTCCTCGATGGAGTTGACCTGGCCCGCGATGCGGTGCAGTTTGCGCAGGATCTTTCCTTCGCCTGCACGCATGATCTTCGTCAAGACGGACACTTGGGCTGGTCTCCTTGCCGGTTGGGCCTGCACGGTCGAGTGCGCGGGCGCGGCATCTTTCCAAGGGGGCAGGCCCCGCCGCAACGGCCATCGTAAAGGAGGACGCTGCCGGGCCGGGAGGTCCGCCGCAGCGAACCCCGCTGTCCCCTCCTCAGCGTGAACGCTCGACGCCGCGAGAAGGTGCCGGACAGGCGCCGGGAATCACCGCGGAAAACCTTTCGCCATGCTTTCCGCAACCTTGCAGACTCACGCCATGAAGCCCGTCACCCTCGCCACCGAGCGCCTTGTCCTGCGTCCCTTCGAGCCCTCCGATGCGCCCGCGGTGCATACCGCGTGCCAGGAGCCCGATATTCCGCGCTGGACGAGCGTCCCCTCACCTTACGGCGTCGAGGATGCGGAGCATTTCGTCGGCACGGTCGTCCCCGAGGGCTGGCGCGACGACACCACGTACAACTTCGCCGTCGTCTCCCGGGCGGACGGCTCCCTGGTGGGTGCGCTGGGCCTGGTACGCCTCGCGCGGCTGCACACCCCCGAGCGGCAGGCCGAGCTGGGCTACTGGACCGCCAAGGAGCACCGCGGCCGGGGCTACACCGTCGAGGCGGCCCGCGCCGTGGTGCGCTGGGCCTTCCGTGACCTGGGGGTGGAGCGCATGGAGTGGCTCGCGGAGGCCGGAAACGAAGGCTCCCGGGCGGTGGCCCGCAAGCTCGGCTTCCATATGGAGGGCACCCTGCGCGCCAAGGGGATCCACGAGGGCACCCGCCGGGACGTCTGGATCGGCTCCCTGCTCCCGTCCGACCTGCCCCGGGAGCCCGCACCATCCGGTTCCACCGGCACTCACCGCCCGGACGCGACGCCGTATCTGCCCTACCCCGGCTGAACACCGGCTGTATCTGTCCTGCGCCGGCCGACCGCTGCGGGGAGCGGCCCACGCAGCCCGCCACGCCCATGACGGTGCCCGCTCCGGCGGGGCCGGGCACCGTCGCCACCAGCAGCAATTCCCGTGCCCGGGTCCGTTGTCAGTGCCCGCCCCTACGCTGTGCCGCATGACCGCCGTGACGCAGCCACCGCCCCTGCCACAGCCTGTGGCCGCCCTGCCCCGCGACGATGCCCGGCGCATGGCGCTACGGGCCCAGGGGCTGCTCGGTGCCCCCGACCGCCGGGCGGGTGTCCGCGGGGTGCTGCGGCATCTGGGTGCGGTGCAGCTGGACACGATCTCGGTGCTGGCCCGCTCCCATGAGCTGGTGCCGTACGCCCGGCTCGGCGCCGTCGGCCGCACCGCCGTCGAGGCCGCCTACTGGACCACGGCCCCTTCCGGCGTGCCCGCGGCACGACCCCACAGCTTCGAATACTGGTCGCACGCCGCCTGCATCCTGCCCATCGAGGAGTGGCCGCACTTCGCCTTCCGCCGTCGCGCCCGGCGCGCCAAGGGCCACCGCTGGCACGTCATGGAGGACTCCGAGCGCTCCTGTGCCGCCGTCCTGGAGCGTCTGAAGGCCGACGGGCCGCTGACCACCTCGGAGCTGGGCGGCGGGCGGAACGGCGGGGAGTGGTGGGACTGGTCCGAGACCAAGATCGCGGTGGAGTGGCTGCTGGACACCGGCGAGGTGGTCTGTACGGAACGCCGCGCCTGGAAGCGTGTGTACGACCTCGCCGAGCGCGCCGTGCCGGACGCTCTGCTCCACGACGATCTGACCGACGCCGAGTGCCTGCGCCGTCTGGTCGCGCAGGCCGGGGCCGCCATGGGTGTGGCCACCCGCGCCGACCTGGCGGACTACCACCGTCTGAAGGCCGAGCAGGTCGATGCCGTGATCGCGGACTCCGGACTGGTCCCGGTCGAGGTCGAGGGCTGGGGAAAGCGCGCCTGGGCCGACCCCGCCGCGCTGGCCGCCCCACCCCGCGGCCGGCACCGCACCACCCTGCTCTCGCCCTTCGACTCCCTGATCTGGGACCGGCCACGCACGGAGCGGATCTTCGGCTTCACGCACCGGCTGGAGGCGTATGTCCCGCGCCCCAGGCGGATCCACGGGTATTTCGCGATGCCGCTGCTGGCCGGCGGTCAGCTGGTCGGCCGGGTGGACCCGGCCCGCGAGGGCACCACCCTCGTCGCCCGCCAGGTCTCGATGCAGGGCTCCCGGGCCGTCGCCCCGATGGCTCAGGCGCTTCGGGAAGCCGCGACCTGGGTCGGCTGCGATGCCGTACGCGTGGAGCGCTGCGACGACCAGAAGCTGGCCACGGCCCTGCGCTCAGAACTCACCCGCACGAGCGACCAGTAGGCGGCCACCGGTCGACGGCTCCGGGGGATCGCCCGGCCCCCGGTCACCCGGCGCACCGGGACTTCACCGGCCGGGTCGTTCACCGGGCCGCTGGCGACCACGGCCGAGCCGCTCACCGGATCTCGAGGATCTTCTCCCGCATCGCGTACACCACCGCTTCCATCCGGGAGTGCAGCTGCAGCTTCTCCAGGATGTTGCGGACGTGGTTCTTCACCGTGTTCTCGGAGATGAAGAGTTCCTTGGCGATATCGCGGTTGTTCATGCCCGTGGCGACCAGCTTGAGGACCTCCAGCTCACGGTCGGTGAGCCGGGGCGCGGGCACCAGCCTGCGCTCATCCGTACGCTGGATCATCGACTTGAACTCCGTCAGGAGCTTGGAGGCCATCGACGGGCTGATCTGCGACTGGCCGTCCGCCACGGCGCGGATCGCGGTCGCCACCTCGTCGGTGGAGATCTCCTTGAGGAGGTAGCCGGTGGCGCCGGCCTTGATCGCGTCGTAGAGGTCGGCCTCTTCGTCGCTGATCGTCAGCATGATGATCTTGGCGCTGGGGGCCACCTCCTTGATGGAGGTGCACGCCTCGATACCGCCGCGCTTGGGCATCCGTACGTCCATCAGCACGATGTCGGGCAGCAGATCCGCGGCCTTGTCGACCGCCTCCGCGCCGTCCCCCGCCTCGCCGACGACCTGGATGTCCTCTTCCTGGGCCAGAACGATCTCCAGACCCCGCCGGAAAAGCGCGTGGTCGTCCACGACAAGGACCCGGATCGGCTCCTTGCGCGGCACGCTTACGGCCCGGCCGGCCCCGTCGTCACCCCCGCCACCGCTGTGGTCGTCGTCCGCGGCTTCGCGCACGGGCCCGAAACTGTCCCCCATTGGTCCTCCCCGTCAACTACTCGGCCGTGAGGCCAGAGCTTGGAAATAAGGCTGGTTGACAACAGCCCCCTGCCAGCCCGATCAATGCCATACGACCGTCTCCCCGGCATGTCGCCGTTTCGTGCCCACATACTCCCTGGCTGGCACAAACACTATACGGCTTCAACTCCTGCCTCCTCCGGGCACGATGGTGCCCCCGGCGTACGCCGGGGGCACCGAGCGGGTGGGGTTCAGCCGCCCAGCGCGCCGCCTGCGCCGCCGGGCTCCTCTCCCCCGAACAGGTCGGGGTTCAAGTGAATGACTCCGTAGTCGTAGGCATGCCGCCGGTAGACGACACTCGGCAGCTTGGTGTCGGCGTCGACGAAGAGGTAGAAGTCGTGCCCGACCAACTCCATCTCGTTGAGCGCCTGGTCGAGCATCATCGGGACGGCCGAGTGGGTCTTCTCGCGGACGACCAGGGGTCCTTCACCTTGGACGTCGATGCACCCCATCTTCGTGGTCGGCACCGTCTGGCCGGCATCGGCGGCCAGTTCGCCGTTGGGGTTCAGGCTCGCGGCGTCAGGCACGCTGCCTGCGACTTCGCTCGCCGGGATGCGGCCGTTGCCGCGACGCGAGTAACGCTTGTCATGCTGCTTCCGCAGACGCGCCTCGAGCTTCGCGGTGGCCAGATCCAGTGCGGCGTACGGATCGGCTGCGGCGGCCTCGGCCCGGACCACCGGGCCACGGGAATGGAGGGTGATCTCCACTCGGTCGGAACGGTCGGCCTGCCGCGGGTTGGGCTCCTTGGACACCTCGACGTCCAGGCTGATCACCTTGGCGTCGAGCTTCTGGACTTTGTCCAGCTTCAGCTTCTCGGCCACGTGCTTGCGGAACCGCTCGGGCACCTCTGTCTTGCGGCCCTTGACGACGATGTCCACGCAGAACTCCGTTCCCGGATCGCTCCGCTCATCCAGCGGAGCAATTCCTTCTTGCACCAGGCTCCGGTGGGTTGCCGGAGCCTCGGACTTGGCGACTTTCACCTCCTCCTCCCCCGACGACAAGCTCTCCACTCCCCCGTTTTCAGGGTCGCCGCAAACGCCCCTGAACGCATACATCGCGACATTCGAGGCAAAACACCCGCCAAGTCCTCACAACCGAACATAGCTCTCCCGGACGGATGTCGGCACCCCCTCGGAGCCCTCGGCTCCATTTGGGTGACTTTTCGTCCTCAGCTACAAGCCGCGTGGTAATGGCTCCATCACCTCACCTTCGACGGCGAAAGCGCTACGGGGCGCCGCTACCACCGCGGCCCCGACCACCCGGCCACCGGCCGCCGCGACCGCCCGGGCCGCCTCGGCGAGCGTGGCCCCCGTCGTCACCAGATCGTCCACCAGCACCGCTGACCGGCCCGCCAGCAGCCTCCGGGCGGCGCCCGGCACCTCATGTGCACCAGCAACATTCACCAGCCGCTGCCGGGCGCTCAGCCCCGCCTGGTCGGCCACCGCACGACGCTGCCGCACCACCGCGAGCACCCGGGCTCCGCTGCCCGCCCGCCGCAGCTCCCCGGCCGCCGCCAGCGCGATCCTGCGCACCGGATCATGGCCCCGCCCGGCCACGGCCCTTCGGGCCGAGGGCACCGGCACCAGCAGCTGGGGACCGCCGCCGGGTCTCAGCCCTCGCACAGCCCCGGCCACCACCGCTCCCAGCGGCCCGGCCAACCGCAGGGCGCCCCGCTCCTTGTGGGCCAGCAGCACCGCCCGCACCTCGTCGGCATAGGGCGCCCCGGCCCACACCCGGGGCAGCCCGGCCGGACTCGGCCACGGGCGCACCCGCCGCGCCCCGCGCCCGTCCCGCGCAAGCACCCGACGACACTCCGCACACAGCTCCGTACGCTGCCGGCCGCACCCCGCACAGTCGACGGGCAGCATCAGACCGGCCAGTTCGCGCCACACCCCCTGCATGACTCCACTGTCCCGCCGTCGACGCCCGGCCACCACCCCTGTGGATAACCATGGCTGCGGACCTGCGGATCTGCGGATCTGCGGGCCTGCGGACCTGCGGGCCTGTGGGTAGGACAGCGCGGCAGACCGGGCCCGCTGTACGCCCCGGTCCGGGGCCGGACGGCCCGCGCCTCCCTCGACGCCGGGCAGATGCCGCTCATCCGCGTCGCCCGGTCACGGATCACGGGTCACGGATCACGGGTCACCGATCACGGGTCACCGATCATCCGGGATAGACCGGCGCCGTCCCGTCCTTCGCCACGGTCTTCCAGTTCGCGTCCGGAGGGAGCCGCACGATGCCCTCCGTGGCATCGGCGATCAACGGCCTGGTCTCGTCCTCCGAGGCCGCCACCGCGATGACGCCGTTGACGCCGGGCAGGGTCTGCGCGTTGGACGCCGACCCGTCGGTCTCCATGAACTGCATCTGCTGGACTCCGCCGGACTCCCGCCCGACGACCACCAGCCGGCTGCCGCCCGCCCAGGATGCCGCCACCACATCCTCCAACTGCGGTGCGATCGGCCGCAGTTCCTGCACCGAAAGCTGCGGATGCGCCGAACTTCCGTCGCGCTCGACCCGTCCCAGCTGGAGTGTCGTACGGCCCTTGTCCTCCACCAGGACCGCGATCCGGATGCCGTCCGCGGCCACCTTGATCGCCTTGATCCGCCGGCCGCCGAGGCCGGGCACCGCCACCTTTTCGGGGGCGCCCTTCCCCTCGCGCAGCCGCAGCAGCCGCGAACCGTGCGCGTCGCGGTCCGCGATCCACAGATCGCCCAGACCGTCCCAGCTCGGCGCCGTCAGCCCCATATCGGGGTTCTTGGCCGAACCCGTACTGGTCAGCAGCGGATCGCCGCGCTCGACGCCGTCCTCCATGGCGGCCGCATACAGGGACCGGCCGTCGCTCGACACTCCGGCCGCGGTGTCCTCGCCGCGCGAGACGGCGACCGAGCGCAGCGGGGTCTTGCCCGTTCCGAACGGCCCGCGCACCGGCGTCGGTTCGGTCGCGGAGTCCGACATGCCGACGACCTTGTGGTCGGCGTCGATGAAGTACTCCTGACCGGAGCGCCCGGCGCCCGGGGACGGCGCGAAGTCGCGCTCCGCCTGCTCCTGGGACAGCGCACACAGCGAGTTGCCGCTGTTGTCCTGGAGCTCCACCTCGCTGATCTTCGAAGCCCGCGTCATGTCCTGGACGGTGAAGAAGAGCTGGGCCGCCATCTGCTTGCACTGGGTGGTGTCCGTGTTCACCGCGTCCTTGCTGAGCTTGACCCGCAGCGCGTTGGAGTCGTCCAGCGCCAGATCATGCGCGGCAAGCCGGGTGCCGGACGGGAAGGCCGAGGTCGTCACCTGGTTCAGCCAGTCGGTGGGCCCGGACAGCAGCGCCTCCACACTGGCCGTGATCGGCTTTATCCGCTGCCGCAGATAGACCGGGTCCGCGACGAGCACGTTCCGGCTCGCCTTCGGCTCCCCCGACTCGGAGTTGTAGGACGCGAAGTAGTACTTGTTGACGGAGCGGTAGATGCGCTGGAAGTCGGAGAGCCCCAGCACCAGCCCGTTGGGCAGCCGGTCGATACGCCACTGTCCGCCCTCCTTGATGAGGTGGATCGTCTGGCGGTACGGCCTCTCCTCAGGGGTGTAGGCGTGGCTGTCGTCCACCGCCGCCACCTGGCTGCCGGACAGGGCGACCGTGTAGCCGTTCGAGTCCTCCCGGTTGGGCAGCGCCTTCGGCTCGGGCTTCGGACGCTCCTGGAGCACATTGGTGACCTGGAACGGCCGCCAGGTCCGCTTCGCCGATTTGGCCAGATACTGGGTGGCCGTACGGAAATCCGCCTCGTCGCTGGTCGTGGCGTCGAGGAAGCTGCGCACGATGTTGGTCGGCTGCGCACCGTCCTGTGGGGGGACTCCGTAGACCCGCACCTGCGACTCGCCTTCGGAGCGCGGCGACTGGTCGACCGACGTGACGTCCCCGCTGTCGGGCATCGACGCGCACCCGGCCAGCAGCGCCGCCGCACAGCCGAGCAGCAGGAACTTCCGCGCCGGCCCGGCTCCCCGGCGGGCGCGCGTACGGGGCCCGGTCCCGTCCCCGCGTCCGCCTCCGCGCTCAGTGTCCACGCAGCCCGCCCTCCCGATCCACGTCCCGTTCGGCTTCCTGCTCGGCCCCGCCCTCACGGACCGGCTCGTCGATGCGCGCGCTCTCGCCGCGCGCCGCCTCTTCGCTCCGTACGCCCCCGCCGTGCGGCACCACACGGGCACCGTTGCCGGGCAGTGCCGTCGGATCGACCGCCGGCCAGGACACCTTCGGCTCCGGGGCAGGGGCTGCCGCATCGCCTGCCTGTGCGGCACGCGTCTGCACGGGGATCGTGGACGCCTTACGCCCTGCCCCGGCACGCGGCCGCCCCGTCTCGTCCAGTCCGCGGTTGCGCCGCGAGTCCTCCGGCTCCAGGGGGATCGGGGACCCGCGCAGCGTCTCGCCGGCCGTACGGGGCAGCGTCAGCCGGAACTGCGAGCCGCCGCCCGGCTCGCCCCAGGCCTGCAGCCAGCCGCCGTGCAGCCTGGCGTCCTCGACGGCGATGGACAGGCCCAGCCCCGTACCGCCGGTCGTGCGGGCCCGGGCCGGGTCCGCACGCCAGAAACGGTTGAAGACGCGGGCGGCCTCGCCGGGCTTGAGGCCGACACCGTAGTCACGCACCGCGACGGCCACCGCACCGCCGCTCCGGCTGCCCGCGGACGCCAGCCGCACCACCACGTCGCGGCCCTCGCCGTGCTCGACGGCGTTGACGACGAGATTGCGCAGTATGCGCTCCACCCGGCGGGTATCGGCCTCGGCGATGACGGGCTGCTCGGCGCCGCGCACCACTATCCGGGTGCCCTTGCGCTCGGCGAGCGGTTCGGCACCCTCGATGACACGGTGCACCACATCGCGCAGATCGATCGGCTCGGCCTCCAGCGCGGCCGCTCCGGCGTCGAACCGGCTGATCTCCAGCAGCTCCGCGAGCAGGGATTCAAAGCGATCGAGCTGGCCGCGCAGCAGCTCGGCGGAGCGCGCGGTGGCGGGGTCGAACTCGTCCCGCACCTCGTGGATGACATCGGCCGCCATCCGTACGGTCGTCAGCGGCGTGCGCAGCTCGTGCGAGACGTCGGAGACGAAGCGGCGCTGCATCCGGGACAGCTCCTCCAGCTGCTGGATTTTGACCTGGAGGTTCTGCGCCATCTTGTTGAAGGACTCGCCCAGACGGGCGATGTCGTCCTCGCCGGTGACCTTCATCCGCTCCTGGAGGAGGCCGGCGGCCAGCCGCTCGGAGATCCCCGCGGCCATCCGTACGGGCGTGACGACCTGCCGCACCACCAGCCAGGCGATCGCGCCGAGCAGGATCACGACGAACACTCCGGCCGTCGCCAGCGTCCCCGTCACCAGCTTGAGCGACTCCTCCTCCTGACTGAACGGGAAGAGGTAGTACAGCTGGTACTGGTTGCTGTTCATATCGTTGAGCCGCTTGCCGATGATCAGCGCCGGCACGCCGTCGTCCGACCCGATGCGCTTGATCTCGGTGTACTGGCGGAACGTCCCGGACTTGGTCTCCAGCTTCCGCCGCAGGTCGGGGGGCACGCTCCGCTCGGGATCGACATCTCCGGAGGCGCGCGGACCGCGGGTACCGGGGCTGGAGTCACCGAACGGTTCGTCGGAGTCGGAGCTGAGCGCCACGACGGAGAAGACGCCCTGCCCGCCGCTGGCGAGCTGTTCGACCAGGCCGGTCAGCCAGGTCGCGGAGTCCTGGGTACCGCGGTTGCCGGTATGTGCGGTGTCATCGGGCCGGGTGTCGTCGGCGCCGTCGGCCATCTTCTGGGCAACGCTGAAGCCGCCCACGGCTTGACTCTGCGCGGCCTGCGCCTTGGCCGTGAGCAGGCCGTTACGGACCTGACCGACGACCACGACACCGAGCAGCAGCACCACGGCCAGCGACATCAGCAGCGTGGTCGCCACCACGCGCAGCTGGATGTTGCGCCGCCACAGCCGCAGGGCGGGCAGCAGCGGCCGCCGCACCCAACGGCTGAAGAGCCGGAGCAGAGGGTGGACCGGCCCGCTCACCGCGCCGTCGGGCAGCAGCTGCCCGCCGCGCAGCAACCAGGCGGACACCTTCCCGGAAAAGGACATATCGCCCGCCGGGTCGACGGTGCGCCCCCGCTTTCCCTCCGGGGCCGAACCGTCCCGGATCATCTCAGCTGGGCCCGGCCTTGTAGCCGACCCCGCGCACGGTCACCACGATCTCCGGCCGCTCAGGGTCCTTCTCGACCTTGGAGCGCAGCCGCTGCACATGGACGTTGACCAGCCGGGTGTCGGCGGCGTGCCGGTAGCCCCAGACCTGCTCGAGCAACACCTCACGCGTGAACACCTGCCACGGCTTGCGCGCCAGCGCCACCAGCAGATCGAACTCCAACGGGGTCAGTGCGATCGACTGCCCGTCGCGCTTCACCGAGTGGCCGGCCACATCGATGACCAGGTCACCGATCGCCAGCTGCTCCGGCGTCGGCTCCTCCGAACGCCGCAGCCGCGCCCGGATACGAGCCACCAGCTCCTTGGGCTTGAACGGCTTGACGATGTAGTCGTCCGCGCCCGATTCGAGCCCGACCACCACATCCACCGTGTCGCTCTTGGCGGTCAGCATGACGATCGGCACGCCGGACTCGGCGCGGATCAGCCGGCACACCTCGATACCGTCCCGCCCCGGCAGCATCAGGTCGAGCAGTACAAGATCGGGCTTGGTCTCGCGGAAGGCCGCAAGGGCCTTGTCACCGTCCGACACAAACGACGGTTCAAAACCTTCGCCGCGCAGCACGATGCCGAGCATCTCTGCCAGTGCGGTGTCGTCGTCGACGACCAGGACGCGTCCCTTCATTCGGCCATCATCCCATTACCTGATCGTGACTTACTCCATCGTGACGTGGAACACACCTCTGCCAGCCCGTTCGGGGTCACCGGGGACACCACTCCGGCCTCCGTGACGATCGCCGTCACCAGCTCCGCGGGAGTGACGTCGAAGGCCGGGTTGTAGGCCTGTGCGCCCACCGGCGCGACCGGTATGCCGACGCCCGCCTCCATCCCGGGCCCCTGCGCATACGGCAAAGAGAACTCCGTCACTTCCTGGCCCGGCCGCTGCTCCACCTCGATGTCCGACCCCTCCTTTGTCTCCAGATCCACCGTGCTGGTCGGGGCCACCACCACGAACGGAACGTGGTGGTACCGCGCCAGAACCGCCAGTGGATAGCTGCCGACCTTGTTGGCCACCGACCCGTCCGCCGCGATCCGGTCCGCCCCGATCAGCACCGCATCCACCTCACCCCCGGCGAACAGCGACCCTGCCGCACCGTCCGAGAGCACCGTGTACGCCATACCCGCCCGCGCCGCCTCGTAGGCGGTCAGCCGCGCCCCCTGCAACAGCGGCCGCGTCTCGTCCACCCACAGCCGGCGCAGCTCACCGGCACGGTGCGCCGCCAGCGCCACCGCCAGGGCGGTGCCCTCGCCCCCGGACACCAGCGCGCCCGAATTGCAGTGCGTGAGAATCCGGTGGCCGCCGCCCGGCAGCAGCTCGCCCAGCAGCGCCAGCCCGTGTTCGGCCATCCGGGCGCTGGCCTCGATGTCCTCGGCATGCACGGCCCGCGCCTCGGCCAGCGCCGCTGCAGCCTGGGCATCGGACCCGTCGGCCGCCGCGGCACGGTACGCGGCAGCCGCCCGCCGCACGCCGTAGCCCAGATTGACCGCGGTCGGCCGGGCCTGCGCCAGCGCCTCCACCGCCTCGTCCACGTCAAAGCCCCGCGCCGCGGCCAGCGCGACGCCATAGGCACCGGCGATACCCAGCAGCGGCGCCCCGCGCACGGCCAGCGTCCGGATCGCCTGAACGAGCGCCGGGACGTCCGTGCAGACCAGCTCGACCTCCTCGACCGGCAGCCGGGTCTGATCAAGGAGGACCAATACGGGCCCCTCGGGCGGCTCCTCCCAACGCAACGACGGAATGGCGAGCGTCCCGACGCCCGCCTCGGATACCTCGTACTGATCGCCCATTCGTTCAGTCTGCCGCCCCTCGCCCCCCGAGCAGAAGGTCCCCTCGCTCTCCAGGCACCGGTACACGACGCCGATGGCCATGACACGATGACTGCCACCGCGGACCCCGGACCCCGGCCGCCCCGGCGGACGGGCAGCAAGAAGGAGCGACGATGAACAACTCTCCGGGCTGGGCCTCGCCCGGATCCAGTCCCTCCGACGAGCCGGGCCGCGGCACTCAGGAGCAGCCCCCTCAGGAAGACCAGTCCGACTCCGGCAAGCAGTCGTCCCCTCCGAACTGGTCCAAGGAACAGCCACCCGCCGGCCAGTGGTCGGCTCCCACGGGCATCCCGAGCCAGGGGGGCCCTCACGGGAGCAGTGGCCGGAGCACAGCCGGCGACCGCGCCCGTGCCTCGTCGCCCGGCCCCGGCGGTCCCGGCTGGGGCGGTAACTCCGGCAACTGGGGCGGCCACCCCGGCAGTCAGCCCCCTTGGGGCGGCGCCTGGGCACCGGGGCCGCAGGCCGCCAAGCCCGGCGTCATTCCGCTGCGCCCGCTCGCCGTCGGCGAGATTCTCGACGGTGCGGTCGCCACCATGCGCGCCCACTGGCGCACGGTCCTCGGCATCTCGCTGATCGTCGCGGTCGTCGCACAGACCGCCATCACCGCGGTCACCGGCTTCTGGTTCCAGGGCTCCGGCCGCGAGCCTTCCCTGTCGGACGAGAACGTCCCGCCCCTACGCGAGACCCTGCACGAGATGGGCAATTCGCTCGCCGCCAGCGGCATCACCTCGGTGATCGGACTGCTCGCCGCGATCGTCGTCACCGGGCTGCTGACCATGGTCGTGAGCCGCGCCGTCCTGGGCCGCTCGGTGACCGCCGGGGAAGCCTGGGGCGATGCGCGCACCCAGCTCCCGCGCCTGCTGGGCCTGCTTGTCCTGCTCCCCCTGCTCATCACGGCGATAGTCGCGGTCGGCGTGGCTCCAGGCCTCATCCTCACCACCACCGGCACGCTGGAAATGGGCCTGGTCCTCACCCTGATCGGCGGTCTGGCCGCCGGTGTCGTGAGCATCTGGCTGGGGGTCCGCTTCAGCCTCGCCTCCCCCGCCCTGATGCTGGAGAAGCAGGGCGTCATCGCTGCCATGCGCCGCTCCGCGAAGCTCGTACGGGGCTCCTGGTGGCGTGTGCTGGGCGTGCAGCTCCTCGCTTATCTCCTGGTTGGCATGGTCGAGTTCATCATCCAGATCCCGGCCACCATCATCGCCTTCCTCGTCGGCGGCGAGAACCTCATGGACTGGGCGAACGGCACCAGCAACACCACCGGCTGGTCGTTCCTGATCGTGCTGGGCATCGGCGCCGTCATCAGCTCCACCATCACCTTCCCGATCACCGCCGGCGTCACCGCGCTGCTGTACGTGGATCAGCGCATCCGCCGCGAGGCACTCGACCTCGAACTCGCCCGCGCCGCGGGCCTCCCCGGCTACGGCGCCGATGCTCCCGCCGCGCACCCGGCCACGCCCGCTCCCGAAGCCACGGACGCGGCCACCGACAACGCGCCAACAACTGCTGGCCCTGCCTCCTCTGACGTTCCTGCGTACGGGGCGGAGGCGGACGACTCCACGCCGGACGACTCCACACCGGACGTCCTCAACAAGGACGGGTCCCCGGGGGAAAGCACCGACGCAGACACCCCCGAGGCGGGAACCACGGCCGACGCCACGCCCACGGATGCCACGACCACGGACACCACCCCCTCCGACGGCCCCGGGCAACGCCCCGACGACGCCGCGCCGGGAAGCTGATGCGGTGACCAGAGGGGGGAACATGACCGCGCTCGGACGACTCATGGCGCGCTCCGACGACGACATACCGGTGAGGACTCCCCGCGTCCCCGCCCACGAGGCGGCCGAACGCGAGCTGTCCGACCCCCGGTACCACCAGCACGACCCCAACCCGATCCAGCAGGCCCTTGATTGGCTCTGGGCACGCGTCGACGAACTCTTCCGCGCGGCCGCCGGCACCACACCGGGTGGCTGGATCGGGCTCCTCGCCATCGCCGCGTTCGTGGTGCTGCTGATCGTCGCCCTCCGGCTGCGGCTCGGGGCGGTGCGCCGCACTCCGACCACGAGCGGCGCGCTCTTCGCCGATACGCCCCGCACCGCCGCCGAACACCGTTCTGCAGCTGACCGGCACGCCGCCGAGGGCCACTGGAACCAGGCGATCCAGGACCGCATGCGCGCCCTCGTCCTCGCCCTGGAAGAGCGCACCCTGCTCACCCCCGGCCCGGGCCGCACCGCTGACGAGGCCGCCAACGAAGCCGGCCGGGCATTTCCCGCGTACGCCGACCGGCTGCGCACCGCGGCCCGCACCTTCGATGACGTCACATACGGCGGCCGCCCCGGCACGGAAGCGGCGTACACCCTCCTGACCAGCCTCGACACCGACCTGCAGCATGCCAAGCCCGCCCTGGCCACCACCCCGACCGGGAGCCACGCATGACCACGGCCGCCCCGGACATCCCCGCGCCCCCTCCCACCGCTCGCGGTCTGTGGACCCGGTCCCGCGGTCCGCTGCTCGCGCTTCTTCTGCTCGTCGTCAGCGGTGTGATCCTCGGGGCCCTGCAGTCCGGCGAACAGCACGGACGGCTCGATCCCCGCTCCGCGGACCGGACCGGGAGCCGGGCCCTCTCCCAACTCCTGGCCTCCCACGGCGTCTCCACCCAGGTCGTGACCACCTCCGAAGAGGCCGCTGCCGCGGCCGGCCCCGACACCACCCTGCTCGTCACCGACCCGGACGTGCTGACAGAAGATCAGCTGACGGGCCTGCACACGGCGACCGCGCACACTCCCGGTCGCACCGTCCTGCTTGCCCCTGGTACGGCGCCCCTCGAATCCTTCGCGCCCGGCGTCCAGATGGAACCTCCGCTCCGCACCTCGGTACGCCGGCCCGGCTGTTCCCTGCCGGACGCCCGCCGCGCGGGCAGCGCCCTCCTCGGCGGCCTCCGCTACGCGACCGCCGACGACGGAGCCGATCGCTGTTACACCGGCGGCGGCCGGCCCACCCTGCTGCGCCTGCCGGCCCCCGGCACCGGCCGCGACACCGTGCTCCTGGGGTCCGGCGATCTCCTCTACAACCACCACCTCGCCGAGCACGGCAACGCCTCGCTGGCTCTTCAACTCCTCGGTGCGCACAAGCATCTGGTCTGGTACCTCCCCTCCGTGAGCGACCCGTCGTCCGCTCAGGACAACCAGCGCGGCTTCCTCGACCTCGTCCCTTCCGGCTGGCGCTGGGCCCTGCTCCAACTCGCCTTCGCCGCCGTATTGGCGGCCCTGTGGCGCGCCCGCCGCCTCGGCCCCTTGGTTGCGGAAAGGCTCCCCGTCACCGTCCCGGCCGCCGAGACCACCGAGGGCCACGCCCGTCTCTACGAGCAGGCCAACGCCCGCGACCGGGCCTCCGAAGTGCTGCGCTCCGCGACCCGCACGCGGCTCGCCCCCCTCATCGGAGTGTCCTCTGCGCACGCGCACACCGCCGACGTCCTCCTGCCCGCCATCCACGCCCACTTGACCGCCGCTCCCGGTGCCGAAGCGGACCTCCCTGCCCTGCTCTTCGGGCCGGCTCCCGCGGACGACAGAGCCTTGGTGCACCTGGCCGACCAACTCGATGCACTCGAATCCTCGATCGTTTCCCAAGAGAGGCACGCCCCCCGTGAGCACCCCGACCGCTGACAGCGCCCGAACCTCCCTAGAGGACCTGCGCACCGAGATAGCCAAGGCCGTCGTAGGCCAGGACCCCGCCGTCACCGGGCTGGTCGTCGCACTCCTCTGCCGCGGTCATGTGCTCCTCGAAGGCGCCCCCGGCGTCGCCAAGACCCTGCTCGTGCGCGCCCTGTCGGCCGCTCTCGAACTCGACACCAAACGCGTCCAGTTCACCCCTGATCTGATGCCGAGCGATGTCACCGGCTCACTGGTCTACGACGCCCGCAGCGCCGAGTTCTCCTTCCAGCCGGGCCCCGTCTTCACCAACCTCCTGCTCGCCGACGAGATCAACCGCACACCTCCGAAGACCCAGGCGTCCCTGCTCGAAGCGATGGAAGAGCGGCAGGTGACCGTCGACGGCACACCCCGCCCCCTCCCCGAGCCGTTCCTGGTGGCTGCCACGCAGAACCCCGTGGAGTACGAGGGCACGTACCCGCTCCCCGAGGCTCAACTCGACCGGTTCCTGCTGAAGCTGACGGTGCCGCTGCCCGCCCGCCACGACGAGATAGACATCCTCACTCGCCACGCGGCCGGCTTCAGCCCTCGTGACCTCGGCGCCGCAGGACTGCGTCCCGTTGCCTCCACCGCCGACCTCGACGCTGCCCGAGCCGCGGTCGCCAAGACCACCGTCTCCCCCGAAGTCACCGGTTATATCGTCGATCTCTGCCGTGCCACCCGCGAATCCCCCTCGCTCTCTCTCGGCGTCTCCCCCCGAGGCGCCACCGCCCTGCTCTCCACGTCACGAGCTTGGGCCTGGCTCACCGGCCGCGACTATGTCACCCCCGACGACGTCAAGGCTCTTGCTCTTCCCACGCTCCGACATCGCATCCAGCTCCGCCCCGAAGCGGAGATGGAAGGAGTCACCGCAGACTCCGTGATCAACGCCGTACTCGCTCATCTCCCCGTCCCCCGCTGAGACGACACCGTGGCCCTCACCGGACGCACCGCCCTCATCTCCGCACTCGGAGCCCTCCTCGTCGGCTTCGCGCTGCCCGGCTGGCTCGGCATCCTCATTGTCCAACTCACCTTGCTGATAGCCATCTTGTGCGACCTCGCGCTCGCCGCGCCAGTGCGAAAGCTCCATATCACCCGAACCGGTGACACAACCGTTCGACTAACGGGCGAAGCCTCCTCGCACCTCACCGTCACCAACCCGAGCCGCCGCACCCTGCGCGCCCGGATCCGTGACGCCTGGCCCCCGAGCTCCTTCCGCCCCGGTTCGGACGTCCCCGCCTCCCGCCACTCCCTGCGCATCCCCGCCGGCGAACGCCGCCGCCTCACCACGAAGCTCCACCCCACCCGGCGCGGTGACCATCACGCGGTCCGCGTCACGATCCGCTCCTCCGGCCCGCTCGGCCTGGCAGCCCGGCAAGGGAGCCGGCACGTCCCGTGGACGCTGCGCGTCCTGCCGCCCTTCACCAGCCGCAAGCACCTCCCCGCCAAGCTCGCCCGGCTCCGCGAACTCGACGGCCGCACCAGCATCCTCACCCGCGGCGAAGGCACCGAGTTCGACAGCCTCCGCGACTACACCCCCGGCGACGACACTCGCTCCATCGACTGGCGCGCCACCGCCCGCCGGCAGAGCCTCGCGGTACGCACCTGGCGCCCCGAGCGCGACCGCCGCATCCTGCTCGTCCTGGAGACCGGCCGTACCTCCGCCGGCCGCGTCGGCGACATTCCCCGCCTCGACGCCTCCATGGACGCCGCCCTGCTGCTCGGCGCCCTCGCCGCCCGCGCCGGCGACCGTGTGGACCTGCTCGCTTACGACCGCCGCATACGCGCCTCCGTACAAGGCCGCACGGCACGCGATCTCCTCCCGGCCTTGACCGACGCCCTGGCCCCCCTCGAATCCGAACTGGTCGAGGCGGATGCCCGGGGCCTGGCCGCCACTATCCACCGCCGCACCCCGCGCCGGTCCCTCATCGTGCTCTTCACCGGCCTGGACGCAGCTCCCGTGGAGGAGGCTCTCCTCCCCGTCCTCCCCAGCCTCACCCGACGCAATGAACTCATCGTCGCGGCCGTGGCCGACCCCCGCATCGAGGAAATGGCCGCCGGCCGTCACACCCCCCAGGCCGTCTACGAGGCCGCCGCCGCGGAACAGACCCACACCGCCCGCCGCCGCACCGCGGACCGCCTCCGCCACCACGGCATCACCGTCATCGACTCCACCCCGGCCCACCTGGCCCCCGACCTCGCCGACGCCTACCTCACTCTGAAGGCCACCGGCCGCCTGTAACGCTGCCTGCGCCCCATCCATCCCCTCGCGAATGGGAACGGCCAGGCAGACACACACCACTGGATACGGGGCTACACAGCAGCACTCCGGGACGGCGCCGCTATCTCCGTTAGACCGCTGCCCTCACCTCAAACGACATGCCACCGCGGGGGTGCTGAAACAACCCGATAGACGAACGGGGCCGTCAGCCTCAGCTCCTTCAACCGCTCCCACTCCCCCGCCCGCACCCGCCTGATCACATACCCCATGCACCCAGGCGTCCCAGCGCCTTACCTACAGATCACCAACACCAGCCAACGCAAAAATGCCCCGCCCCCGGAACCGAAACCCGGGAAACGAGGCACCCCATAAACGCAAAAAAGCTCCGGTCCCTGAACCACAAGGGTTCAGGGACCGGAGCTGAATGATTGTTCGGCGGCGTCCTACTCTCCCACAGGGTCCCCCCTGCAGTACCATCGGCGCTGAAAGGCTTAGCT